>NZ_JBAKHU010000009.1:0-133231 GCF_036906895.1 Micromonospora sp. CPCC 206060 | reverse complement strand
CGCCCATGATCCCTCATCCCGGACAGCGCTCCTGGTAGTCAGAGGCTTACCCGGAATGGCTCATTCTGACGAACGATCTTCAGCGCGAGCGGATAATCCGCAGCCTTCTCCAGCGGGTATTGCGCGAAGTCGATGATCCAGCGTCGTGGCTGCTGTTGAGGATCATCGCTGATGTCCTCGCTTGTAATGTATGGGCGGATGACATCCCGGTATTTTGGGTCCTTCCCGAGTAGTGCCTTCGCCTCGCCGGTTTCCAGCACGAATCCCTTGCCGACCGGGATGGGGCCCTGGAAACACCGGTTCTTGTTCGCGGTGAGCGGTTTGGCTTCGCCCGTGGAATTTTCCGGCGATTTCAGTTCTGGAGTGATGCCGGTGACCGGGTGGTTGTCGAGGGTGAACCCGGCGGGGGGTGTCAGCGGTGACTTGATCCAGTTGACCAGGCTGACGTGGACGGCAGCCTCGCCAGGCCAGACCTGGCTGGAGACCGCGTCGGTGATCACCCCGCCGTTGCCGACGACGTAGTCCAGACTCGCCGAGCGGGCCCGGTTCTGCGAGATCGAGTTGGTGCCGACCAGCCCGGCGCGTTGCCCCGGCTTGAGGTGCTGGTGGGCGCGGCGGAACCAGTAGACGCAGAAGTCCTTGATGCCGACGCCGAAGGTCTTGCTCAGCCACTTGAGATAGACCTCGCCGTGCGCCTCGCGCATGTTCTGCGAGCCGAGGAAAGGCGGGTTGCCGATGATGCAGTCAACCTCCGGCCACGGGACCTGGAGGGCATCCGCCGTGCGGATCGAACCGAGGCTGACCAGCGGCAGCGGCGGCTCCGCCGGGCCGTACTGGTCGATCATCTGCCGGTGGCCCATCCAGAGCGTGACCCGGGCGACGGCGGTCGCCATCGGTACGACGTCGATGCCGTGCATGTTGGCCAGCGGGAAGTACGGCAGGCCGGTGGGGGCGGGCAGCCCGGACGACTGCGCGAGCTGTGTGATCCGCTCCTTCAGCGTGTGCTCAAGGTGGCGCAGCTCCCGGTAGGCCACATAGAGGAAGTTGCCGCAGCCGCAGGCCGGGTCGAGCACCCGGAAGCGGCACAGCTCCTCCAGCAGTGCCACCCCCTCGGCCGGGCTGGTCACCGCATCGATCCGGGCCCGCCACGGCTTGACGATGGTCGGCCGGACGATCTTGAGGATGTCGACCTCGTGGGTGTAGTGCGCGCCCAGTGCACTCCGGTCGGTGCTGAGGAACCCCTCGATCAACGAGCCGAAGATGGTCGGGTCGACCCGGCGCCAGTTGTACTCGGAGATCTTGAGCAGCTCGGCGGCCTCGGCCTGGTTCAGGTGCAGCAGTGCCGGCTTGGCGAAAAGGTCGCCGTTGACGTACCGCGTGCCCTTCAGGATGCCGTTGCGACCGTGGTCGTCCGGGTCGTTGAGCGCGGTGAACAGCCCACCGAGCATCAGGTAGGACGTCCAGAAATCCTGCTTCGCCAGGAACTGGAGGGTCTGCTCGGTCGGCCGCCCGTCGATCATGTCGTAGTCCTCGGCGAAGAACAGCCAGACCATCTGCATGATGAAACGCTGGATCGACTCGGGCGGCGCCGCCTGCCGGTCGAGCAACCGGTGATAGACCTCGGACACCGCCGTGGCGGCTGCGGTGGTCAGCTCCTTGCTGCTGTGGTGGAACAGCGGCTCGTCTCCGGCGAGCACCATCAACGACTCGTACCGGTCGGGCAACTCGCTCAGCGGGAAGGCCAGTAGCGGGTCGTTCGGGTACTTGCCCGGCTCCCAGATCTCGAACCGGTGGAACGAGCAGAGGACCACGAACTGCGGTGCCGGGCGGGCGCTCGCCACGTCCGCCGAGTTACGCCAGTAGTTGAGGGCCTGCTCCCGGTGCTGTTCCAGCCGGGTGGTCTCCTTCGGCGCCTTCATCTCCACGATGAGCAGGCCGGGAAGGTGGAGATCCATGATCCCGGTCGAGGCGTGGGCGTCCTCGAAGACGCCTCCGGCGTCCTTGCGGTTGCGCCCGTAGCACTCGAACAACTCGTTGAGGAAGGTCTGCGCCTCGGAGCGCTCCGTGCCGGCATAGGTGTGCCACCGGGCGACGAACTTGACCAGCGCGGCCCGGATCTCCGCGCCGCTGCGCATGCCCATCAGAAGAGCTTCGGTGCGTCGGCGGAGAAGTAGGCGCCCTGGAACAGGTCCTTGCGGGCGGCCTCCAGGTTGCGCGCGGCGGTGGCGAGCATCCGGGCCAGGTCGTCACAGCCCACCGTCATCGCGGCGGTGCGTTGGGCACGCTCGGTGCGCTTGATCGCCTGCTCGATGTTGAGCAGCGCTTCGGACACCTCACGCAGGCCGGCTTCGCGGGCCGCCTGCTCGGGCGTACGGTCAAGATCAGACATGTGTGGTCCTTCCGGGGCGAGCAGGCCCAGCCTACCGACGGCCTCCGACAGGCGGCCCCTGCTACCCGGTCGGCTCGCCGATTACACCGGGCTGTCCGCTTTGTGCTCGGCTGACCGCCGCAATTTCCAGGAAGTCGGGGTGTCCCGTCGCGCGGACACCCCAACTTCCTGAAAAGTGAGTCGGCCGGGGTGGGTCGGTCAAAAGCGAGTCGGCCGGGGTGAGTCGATCAGGTCGAGCCGGTCGACGACGGGTCAGCAGGCGGCGCCGGTGCGGAACGTCCGCTCGACGAAGTGTGCCGGGCCCACCTGGAAGTAACCGACCCCGGGCCGGATCGGATGATCGGTGAAGAGTTCCACCCGTTGCCCGATCCGGACCAGGTACCCGGTCCGGCCGTCGTCGCTGCGGATCAGTTCACCGTGCTGGCCGTAGACCTCCTCCAACTCGGCGAAACTCATCCCGACCGCCGCGCCGGCCGGTGAGCGGGGCGGCACGGTGGCCGTACCGATCTCGGCCAGGCGCCCGGCCCGGAACCGGAGCAGGATCACCCCGGCCCACTCGCCGGTCGCACCGGAGTCGACGACGTCGTCGCAGCCCGGGTACGACCAGACATCGGTCACCAGGCCGGCGGCGGTCAGCCGGTCCAGGGTCACGCCGATCCGGTACGGGCCGGTGCCGCGTACGCTCAGCACGGGCTCACCGGTCGCCCGGCCGAAGCTTGGGGCGGCGGTGACGGGAATCATCAGCAGGGCCAGCACCCCGGCGACGGCGAGCTGACGGATCGAGGTTCGCATGGTGTTCTCCTTCGTGTGGCGGACCGTCCTATCTGGTTGGTCTCCGGGCCGGCGGGTTTTGTTCGGTCCGCAGGGGATGCGGTGACGGTTCCGGATCGGATCGGCCCGTACCGGGTCGAGCGGCTGCTCGGCGTCGGCTCGTTCGCCACCGTCTGGCTGGGCCACGATCCGGTGCTCGACTCGTACGTGGCGATCAAGGTGCTGGCCGAGAACTGGAGCCACGACCTGCGGGTCCGGGAGCGGTTCCGGGACGAAGCGCGGCTGCTGCGCCGGATCGACCATGAGCGGCTGGTCCGGGTACACGCGGTCGGTGAGCTGCCCGACGGCCGTCCGTACGCGGTGCTGGCCTGGGCGGACCGGGGGAGTCTGCGGGACCGGCTGGCCGCCGGGCCGCTCCCGGTGCCGACCGCCCTGCACCTGCTGGACGAGATCGCGGCCGGGGTGGCGGTGCTGCACCGGCACGGTGTGGTGCACCGGGATCTGACGCCGGGCAACATCCTGTTCCGGTCGGCCCCGGACGGCACACCCGACCCCGTCGAGCGGGTCGTGATCGCCGACCTCGGGCTGGCCAAGGCGCTGGCCGCGGCCTCCGGGCTGACCGCCCGCGCCGGCACCCCCGGTTACATGGCGCCTGAGCAGGACGACCCGCTGGCCGTCGTGGACACCCGCGCCGACGTCTTCGGGCTGGGGCGGCTCGGGATCCGGCTGCTCGGCATGGACGGCGCAACGGACCCCGGTGCGGGCGGCGCAAGGGACCCCGGCACGGGCGGCACAAGGAACCCCGGTGCGGCCGGCGCGACGGACCCCGGTACGGACGCGCCGAAGGGCGGGTTGCGGCTGCGGGCAGGCGTACCGCAGCAGGTGTCGACGGTCCTGCGCACCGCGACGGCCCACCATCCGGCCGGCCGCTATCCGGACGCCACCGCCTTCCGGGCAGCACTGCAACGAGCAGTGCGGGAACGGGCGACACCCGAACAGCCGGCCCGGGAACGGGCGGCGGGGTACCGGAGCACCGGTCCGGGCCGTGGGTCCGGTGCCGTACCCCGCCGCACCCTGCGTCGACTCGGACTCACCGCCGCGACGCTCGGCTGGCTCGCGGCGGTCGGTGCCACCACCGCCGACGCGGTACCCGGCCGCCCGGCGACCAGTGTCACCGTCGCCGGTGGCCGGGTGACCGTCGCGCTCCCGCCCGGATGGCAGGGGTTCGGAGACGGCTGGGCCGGCCAGTACGGCGGCGACGGTGACCTGGAACCGGGCGTGGTGATCTCACCACGCCCGCGCCGGTGGCTGGCCGATCCGACCGTCCCAGGGGCGTTCGTCGGAGTCTCCACCACCGCTGCAGCCCGGACCACGCCCGCCGGTTTCCTGGCGGAACGTCCGCACGCGGACTGCGCCACCGCCCCGACGCGGCGGACCCGGCAGGGGAACATCGACTGGACGGTGATCAGCTTCGCCTGCGGTGGCAGTCGATCCGCGATCGTCGAAGCCGCCGGGTACGACCCCGACGGCACCGCTCTGGTGTACGCGCAGATCGTCCCCCCGGTCGGCAGCGGACCCGACTTCGTGGACCGACTGCTCGCCGGGATCCGGGTACGGTAAAGCGGGCGCCCTCAGCCGGGCATCAGTTGATCACCACCGTGATGGTGTGGGTCGTACCCTCCTGCGGGATCCTGACCGCGACGGTGCCGGTACGGACGAACCGGATGTCGACCACCCCGGCCTCGTAGTGCTGCGAGACCAGGTCGGTCCGGTCGACCGTCACCTCGCCCGGACCGATGCCCTGGATCCGCAGCACCCCGCCGGTGGCGAAGCAGAGTGACCTGATCAGGGCCAATTCCTCGGTTGCCAGATCGAGGTCGTACCGGACGGCACCCAGACACGTCGACGGCCGCTCGGACGTCGACGGGGCCGGCTTCGGCGCCGCGCTCGTCTTCGTGCTCCGGGGCGGGGTCGGTCGGTCCGCGCTGGTGGTCGCGACCTCGACCGGCGTGCGGGACGGTGGCGGGGAGACGCTGGTCGGTCCGGACGGCAGCCCGTCGGACGGGCCGCTCGGCTGGGCGGCCGGCAGCGGTGACACCGGCGGGTCCGCGCAGGCGGTGGCCGGGGCGAGTACGGCGACAGCGATCACGGCAGCCAGGACTATCCGTGGAACCGGGTGGCGGGACATCGATCATCTCCTCAGTGGGTGCTGACCCGGCAGGTTAGTTCCCGCTGTCACGCACCCCTGGTCGGTTCCGGGTGTCCGGACTCCGGCCGGTTCGTTGACGGGTCTTCGCAGTCAGGCCGGCTCGTCGGCGAGTTGTCGCCGCAGCGCCTGCCGGGCCTGGTGGAGCCGGGACTTCACGGTTCCCTCTGGCAGGTCGAGCAGGGTCGCGATGTCCCGGTAGCTGAGTCCCAGGATGTCGCGGAGCGCCACCGCCTCGGCGAGTTCGGCGCTCACCGAGTCCAACGCGTCGAGCAGGTCGAGCCGGGTACCGGCGACCACGCTGGTCCGACGCGGGTCGGGTCGGTCCGGCACCGGCAGGCCGCCGCTCTCCGCCCAGCGGCGGCGCAGGGTCCGGTACGTCGACCGGGCCCGGTTCGCGGTCAACCGGTGCAACCAGGTGCGGAACGCGGCCCGCCCCTCGAACCGGCCGATCCCGGCAGCCAGGGCCAGTAACGTGTCCTGGCACGCCTCCTCGGCGTCCTCCCGGTTGGGCAGGAAACGGGCGCAGAGCCTGAGGACCTCCGGCTGCACGGCCACCAGCAGCGCGTCGAGAGCCCGCGCGTCACCGGTGACGGCTGCCCGGGCCAGCCGGTCGATCTCGTCGTCGGGTGGCATGACGGCCGTCCTCCGATTGCCGGTGTTCGCCGCTCACCGGGGAGCTGAGCGTACGGCCCGGTCACCGGTGCCGGGTGTGCCGAGTCCGGCATCCGTCTGTGCTGAGTCCGGCGTCCGTCGTGCGAAGGCCACCGCTCGCTTCTCCCGAGCCCGCCGGCCGGTCAGGGATCCAGTCCAGCGACGCGGCTGCGGCAGGGTCGGTGAACACGAGGACCGACTCGTCCAGGCGATGTAACAGCAGTTGATCCTGCGGCGACTCCTGCACCTCGCCCGCGATCAACAGCAGCGGCCGACCGTCGATGTAGAGGGTCACCTCGGCCAGTACCCCGTGCTCGACCAACGGCGAGACGGTGTCGATCCAACCGGTGGGCAGCTCCGTCAGCGGCCTCGACCGGAAGATCTCCGCCAGCTCCGCGTGGTCCTCGTCTCCGCCGTCGCCGGAGGTGGGCCGCAGCCACAGACCCCATTCGGTGTCGTCCTGGTACGTACCGATGGTGACGGCGGCGCCGTCGGCGAGTGTGGCGTCGAGGATCAGCAGTTGCAGACAGGGCACCGAAGGGTCCGCGAACTGCGCGCCATGGCCGTCGGCGGCCTCGCGTAACGCCATCTCGACGCCGGTCCACGAGGTGATCCGCCGGCCCGCAAGCTGTGCGAACTCCTGTAACCGCTCCGCCAACCAGGGTTCCCGTGCCACGGCCCAGTATCCAACAGCCTGCTCGGTCGCCAGAGGGCCGGAGCGGGGTGGGTCGGGTCAGGCCGCGTGGAACCGCCGGGGCGGGTGCGTGACCAGTGACGTCACCCGGATCATCGCGGTGCGCTGCCGTCCCTCTCGGGGCTCGCCCCGGTCGTACCAGATCTCCCGGCCGGTCACGGTGAGCCACTCGGAGCCGAGGTGGCCGGTGGTCGTCGGCGGCTCGGTGACGAGCAGCCGCAGGGCGCCCTGACCGAACAGGTAGTCACCCTCGGGGATCACGATGACGTCACCCACAGTGACGATGTTGGAGGGCTGTGCCATGTCCGGCTCCTTTCGCGCGGGTTACCCCTGAGTGTGTGCGGAGAGCCGACCGGCAGCGCCACCCCTGACCACCCCCTAGGTGACAGCCGGAAGACGATTGACCAGATCTTGGCAGCAAACGGCCCCCGGGAGGGCCGTTCGCCACCAAGATCCAAGGGTGGTGGAGCTGGTGAACGGGCGGTGCGGCGTGCCGGTAGAACCGCCCGGAGTGGATCGGTAGTGTGGGCCGAGTCGACCCGGGCCGATCGTTGATCGCGGTTGGGCCGGCACGACAGACCCATGATTCCGACCCGGGGGGGCGCTCTGCATGGGCGATTCGTTCGCGCATCTGCACGTGCACACAGAGTATTCGATGCTCGATGGAGCAGCCCGGCTCAAGGATCTCTTCGCCGAGGCGAACCGGCTGGGCATGCCGGCGGTGGCGATGACCGACCACGGCAACATGCACGGCGCGTACGACTTCTACAAGCAGGCGACCGCCGCCGGGGTCACCCCCATCCTCGGGGTCGAGGCGTACGTGGCGCCGGAGTCGCGCTATCACAAGGCCCGGGTGAAGTGGGGGCGCCCGGAGCAGAAGAGCGACGACATTTCCGGTAACGGCGCGATCACCCACAAGACGATGTGGGCCCGCAACGCGATCGGGCTGAAGAACCTCTTCACCCTCAACTCGCGCGCCTCCATGGAGGGCCACTACGTCAAGTGGCCCCGGATGGACATGGAGCTGATCGCCGAGCACGCCGAGGGCATCATGGCCACCACCGGCTGCCCGTCCGGTGCGGTGCAGACCCGGCTGCGGCTCGGCCAGTTCGACGAGGCCCTCAAGGCGGCCAGCGCCTACCAGGACATCTTCGGCAAGGAGAACTACTTCCTGGAGTTGATGGACCACGGCCTGGACATCGAGAAGCGGGTCCGTGACGGGCTGCTCGACATCGGCCAGCGGCTCGGCATCCCGCCGGTGGTCACCAACGACTCGCACTACACGCACGAGGCGCAGGCCGAGGCGCACGACGTGCTGCTCTGCGTACAGACCGGCTCGAACATCGCCGACCCGAACCGGTTCCGGTTCGAGGGGGGCGGCTACTTCATCAAGTCGGCCGAGCAGATGCGGGCGGTGGACTCTTCCGACGCCTGGTTGCAGGGGTGCCGGAACACCCTGCTGGTAGCGGAGAAGGTCGACACGACCGGGATGTTCACCTTCCGGAACCTGATGCCGCGGTTCCCGGTGCCGGAGGGGGAGACCGAGGAGTCCTGGTTCCGGAAGGAGACCTTCGCCGGGCTGGCCCGCCGCTACCCTGGCGGGATCCCCGAGGGCCACGTCACGCAGGCGGAGTACGAGCTGGGTGTGATCATCCAGATGGGTTTCCCGTCGTACTTCCTCGTGGTCGCGGACTTCATCCAGTGGGCGAAGTCGCAGGGCATCGCGGTGGGGCCGGGGCGTGGTTCGGCGGCGGGTTCGCTGGTGGCGTACGCGTTGGGGATCACCGACCTGGATCCGATCCCGCACGGGCTGATCTTCGAGCGGTTCCTGAACCCGGAGCGGGTCAGCATGCCGGATGTCGACATCGACTTCGACGAGCGTCGGCGTGGTGAGGTGATCCGGTACGTCACCGACAAGTGGGGTGAGGACAAGGTCGCGCAGATCGCCACGTTCGGCACGATCAAGGCGAAGGCGGCGATCAAGGACTCGGCGCGGGTGCTCGGTTTCCCGTACGCGGTGGGGGACCGGATCACCAAGGCGATGCCCCCGGCGGTGATGGGCAAGGACATCCCCCTGGAAGGCATCTTCGACCCGAAGCACCCCCGCTACGCGGAGGCCGGGGAGATCCGGGGTATGTACGAGGCCGAGTCGGATGTCAAGAAGGTCATCGACACCGCGCGGGGTATCGAGGGGCTGATCCGGCAGACCGGTGTGCACGCCGCCGGGGTGATCATGTCCGCCGAGCCGATCATCGAGCACATCCCGTTGATGCGGCGGGACGCCGACGGGGTGATCATCACCCAGTTCGACTACCCGACGTGTGAGTCGCTCGGGTTGTTGAAGATGGACTTCCTCGGCCTGCGGAACCTGACGATCATCGACGACGCGGTCAAGAACATCCAGCTCAACCACGGCCTGGAACTGGACCTGCTGGCGTTGCCGCTGGATGACAAGGCCGCCTACGAACTCCTCGCCCGGGGTGACACCCTCGGGGTGTTCCAGCTCGACGGCGGGCCGATGCGGTCGCTGCTGCGGCTGATGAAGCCGGACAACTTCGAGGACATCTCCGCCGTCCTCGCGCTGTACCGGCCGGGGCCGATGGGGGTGGACTCGCACACCAACTACGCGCTGCGCAAGAACGGCCTTCAGGAGATCACCCCGATCCACCCGGAGCTGGAGGAGCCGCTGCGGGAGATCCTGGCGCCCACCCACGGTCTGATCGTGTACCAGGAGCAGGTGCAGCGGGCGGCGCAGATCCTCGCCGGGTACACCCTCGGTCAGGCCGACCTGCTGCGCCGGGCGATGGGTAAGAAGAAGAAGGAGATCCTGGACAAGGAGTTCGTCCCGTTCCGGGACGGCTGCCGCGAGCGCGGCTACTCCGACGAGGCGATCCAGGCGGTGTGGGACGTCCTCGTGCCGTTCGCCGGGTACGCGTTCAACAAGGCGCACTCCGCCGCGTACGGGCTGGTGTCGTACTGGACGGCGTACCTCAAGGCGCACTACCCGGCCGAGTACATGGCCGGGCTGCTCACGTCCGTCGGTGACGACAAGGACAAGATGGCCCTGTACCTGTCGGAGTGCCGGCGGATGGGCATCCAGGTCCTACCGCCGGACGTGAACACCTCCGCCGGGCCGTTCACCCCGGTCGGCGCGGACATCCGCTTCGGCCTCGCCGCGATCCGGAACGTCGGCGCGAACGTGGTCGCCGCGATCATGCGCTGCCGGCAGGAGAAGGGCGACTACGCCGACTTCTACGACTTCCTGTCCAAGGTCGACGCGGTGGTCTGCAACAAGAAGACCATCGAATCTCTGATCAAGGCCGGGGCGTTCGACTCGCTCAAGCACACCCGCAAGGGCCTGCTCGCCGTGCACGCCGAGGCGATCGACGCGTACGCCGGGGTCAAGCGCAACGAGGCCGCCGGGCAGTACGACCTGTTCGGCGCCGGGTTCGGTGACGCCGACACCGGCGCCAGCGGCAGCAACGTGGTCATGCCCCCCATCGGTGAGAGCGAGTGGGACAAACGCGACAAGCTCGCCTTCGAACGGGAGATGCTCGGCCTGTACGTCTCCGACCACCCGCTGTTCGGTCTGGAACACATCCTCGGCAACGCCGCCGACACCACCATCGCCTCGCTCTCCGAGGAGGGCGCGGTACCCGACGGCGCGGTGGTCACCCTCGCCGGCATCCTCTCCGGCGTGCAACGCCGGGTCACCAAACAGGGCCGGGCCTGGGCCTCGGCCACCCTGGAAGACCTCGCCGGCGGGGTGGAGACCCTGTTCTTCCCCAACACCTACGAGGTCGTCGGCCAGTACATCGCCGAGGACGCCATCGTGGTGCTCAAGGGCCGCGTCGACCGCCGCGACGACACCCCCCGCATCATGGCCATGGACATGTCCATGCCCGACGTCACCGTCAACCCGGCCAACAAACCGGTCACCCTGACCATCCCGGTCACCCGCTGCACCCCACCCCTGATCGACCGGCTCAAGGAGACCCTGGCCCTGCACCCCGGCGACACCGAGGTACACATCAAACTCCTCAACGGCACCCAGGCGTCGATGTGGCGACTGCCCCCGTACCGGGTCGCCTCCACCACCGCCCTGATGGCCGACCTGAAGACCGTCCTCGGCCCCGCCAACGTCAGCTGACGTCAGCCGGACGGATGTCCGGGTCCGGAGCGCTGCCGCGCCGCGCTCCGGACACCGGCCGGCGTCAGCCACGCCGCAGCGCCCGATCCACCACCCCAATATTGGCTCTGGTACCGGATGCCCATCCGGCTAGCCTCGGCAACGTGGAGCTTGAACAGGCACAGAAGCTGTGGCGTCCGGAGCCAGGTTGGTTGAACACCGCCAGCTACGGACTGCCCCCCGAGCCGGCCTGGACCGCGTTGCAGTCCGCGCTGGCCGACTGGCGCGTGGGGCGTACCTCGTGGGAGACCTGGAGCGCGTCGACCGACCGCGCCCGTGCCACCTTCGCCGAGCTGGTGGGCGTACCGGTCGAGGACGTCTCGGTGGGCAGCGTGGTTTCCCAGATGTTCGCCCCGGTCGCCGCCGCCCTGCCCGCCGGGGCGACGGTTGTCGTGCCGGAGGTCGAGTTCACCTCCAATCTGTTCCCCTGGCTGGTGCAGGCCGAGCGGGGCGTGACGGTACGCACCGTGCCGCTGGCCGGGCTGGTGGACGCGATCGACGCCGACACCGACCTGGTGGCGTTCAGCCTGGTGCAGTCCGCGGACGGCACCATCGCGCCGTACGAGAGGATCGTGGCCGCGGCCCGGGCATACGACGCGTTGGTGGTGGTGGACGCCACCCAGGCCTGTGGCTGGCTGCCCTTCGACGCGGGCCTGGCCGACGCGGTGGCGGTGGGGGCGTACAAGTGGCTGATGGGGCCGCGCGGCGCGGGTTTCGCCTACCTCGCCCCCGCGCTGCGGGAGCGGATGCGTCCGGATGCCGCGGGCTGGTACGCCGGGCGGGAGCCGTACGGCTCGTTCTACGGTCCGCCGCTGCGGCTGGCCGACGACGCCCGCCGGTTCGACATCTCCCCGGCCTGGTTCAGCTACGTCGGTACCGCCCCGGCGCTGGAGGTGGTCGCCGGGATCGGGGTGCCGGCCATCCATGCGCACAACGTGGCGCTGGCCAACCGGTTCCTCACCGGGCTGGGCCAGCCACCGGGGGAGAGCGCCATCGTCACGGTGGACGTGCCGGGGGCGGAGGAGAAGCTGGCGGTGGCCGGTGTGCGGGCGGCGGTCCGGGCCGGCCGGGTGCGCGCCTCGTTCCATGTCTACTCCACGGTCGACGACGTCGACCTGGCGCTCACCGCCCTGACCTCCTGACCTCCTGACGTCCGCCTCTCCCGTCCCGCCCCGCAACCAACGCCCCCGCCCACCCCGCAACGCCCCTCGCCCGCCCCGCAACGCCCCCGCCCTTCCCGCCGGCCCCGTTGATCATGAAGTTATTGTCGCGACACGCCGGTCCGGCGGGCGATAACTTCATGATCAACGGGAAGGGGCGGTCTGGGTCGGCGCTACTTGGCGCCGGTGACGATGCCGGGGTTGATGCAGAGGCCGGGGTTGCTGCCGTTCTTCTCGGCGATCTCCAGGCACCGGGAGACCTTGTCGACCTTCGCGTTCGTCTCGGTGATCTGCTTCTGGATCTCCGCGTTCTTCCGGTCCTGTTCCAGGTTGCGGGTCTGCGCCAGCTTGTCCTGGAAAGCCTTGATGTTGCCCTCGGTCTTCTCGTCGTGGTTCACCCGGGTGATGGTCACCGAGAGGATCTCGATGTCGTCGGCGAGTCGGGCGGTGGCGTTGGTCTTGATGTTCTCCGCGTACGGCTTCAGGTCCACGTTCAGGCTGCCGGTCTTGGAGTCGATCTTCTCCAGCGGGTTGTACGCGGAGAACGCGTCGTTGACCGCGCTGTCGAGCTGGACGCCGACGCGCTGTCCCCGGAAGCTGTCGAAGTCGCCCTTGTAGTCCATGAACTGCTTGGGCGCGTTCTCCGGCCGGACCTGCCACTCGATCAGCACCTCGACGCAGGCGTCGGCGAGGGTGCCGGTGCGGACCCGCACGCAGTCGTCGCCGCCGATGTGATCGTACTTCTGCCGGCCGGCGTCCCACTCGCCGACCTTCTGCCACGGGGCGACCCACTTCAGACCCGAGCCGGTCACCTCGCCGGTGGGCTTGCCGAAACTGGTGACGATCCCGACGGAGCGGATGGGTACCGAGTTGGCGCTGGCGCCGAGGGTGAAGGCCACCGTACCGGCGAGGCAGCCGACGGCCGCGAGGGTGGCGACCCGCCGGATGCTGGTGTTCCCGGCGAGCGCCAGCACGCCGGAGATGAGTAGGCCGATCGCGAGGACGATCGCCACGGTGAACCCGGACGGCATTGATTCATCAACCTTCCACCTGGAGTGGTCCTGTAGTGGATCAAGCTAGGTGGCGCTGTCAACGGCGCCGTGCGGTGGGTCTGCCCGGGTGACGCTGTCAACAGCGGCGGGCCCGCGACGCGGAGGCCGAGGCAGTCCGGCGCACGGTGGGCATCGTGGCGGCTGCGGGGGTCTGAACATGGCGACGGTACGGGTGGCGCTGTCAGCGGCGCCGTCTGTCGTGTGCGCGGTGGGTATCGGCCGGTACCCGCCCGGCAACGGCGGAGTGGCCGATGCCCGGCACGGGTGGTTGCCGGCCATGGTGGACCGGCCACATGGTGGCCACTCCGTTGTGGGACCCGCCGGCATTGTCGATCGTCTTCGGCCGGCACCGGAAGCCGGCGCATATGGCGTGACCATGTTCGATGGGTCGGGAAAGTGTGCGCTATCGACATGGCTCAGTATGTGGAACCGACCGTAGGTTTCCTGACACGCGACAGCCTGTGACGCCTGTCACCGACAGGTGCCGGTTGTCGTCGGTGACCCCTGCGGAGGATGGACGATGACCGGGCAAGCGGTCCTGTCGGTACGCGGGCTGACCCGCGACTTCCGCGGCTTCCGCGCGGTCGACGGCGTCGACCTCGACATCGCGCCGGAGAGCGTGCACGCGCTGGTCGGCCCGAACGGTGCCGGTAAGACCACCCTGTTCAACCTGCTCACCGGCTTCCTCCGGCCCAGTGGCGGCCGGATCGAACTGGCCGGCCGGGACGTCACCGGGCTGCCACCCGAACAGGTCGCCCGGCTCGGGGTGGCCCGTTCGTTCCAGATCACCAGCCTCTTCCCCCAGCTCTCCGCCCGCGAGCACGTCGAGTTGGCGTTGCAGAGCCCCAGCGGCCTCGGCTGGCGGTTCTGGCGATCGGCGAAGCTGATGCGCCGGTACGCCGACCGGGCCGACGAACTGCTGGCCATGGTCGGGCTGGCCGATCTCGCCGAGGCACCCGCCGACGCCCTGGCGTACGGGCGCAAGCGGGCCCTGGAACTGGCCATCGCGCTCGCCCTGGATCCGAAGGTGCTGCTGCTCGACGAGCCGACCGCCGGGATGGGGCTGGAGGACGTCGACCGGACCGTCGAGTTGATCGCCCGGGTCCGCCAGGGCCGGACCGTGGTGCTGGTGGAGCACAACATGAGCGTGGTCGGCCGGCTCGCCGACCGGGTCACCGTGCTCCAGGCCGGCAAGGTCCTGGTCGAGGGGCCCTACGCGCAGGTACGCGCCGACGAACGGGTCATCACCGCCTACCTGGGATCCGCCGACGTGTCCGGGAGCCACTGATGCTGCGAATCGACAACCTGTCCGCCTCCTACGGCGAGGCCCGGGTGCTGCGGGACGTCAGCCTGACCGTCTCCGCCGGTGAGGTGGTCACCCTCGTCGGCCGGAACGGGGCCGGCAAGTCCACCCTGCTGCGCTGCGTGATGGGCCTGCACGACAGCCAGCGCGGCACGGTGGAACTGGACGGCCGGGACATCAGCCGGTTGCCGGCCCACCGGCGGGCCCGGCTCGGGCTGGGCTGGGTACCCGACGACCGGGGCAGCTACGCCACCCTGACGGTGACCGAGCACCTGACCCTGCCACCGACCGTCGGCCCCGACCCGTGGCCGCTGGAACGGATCTACGAGGCGTTCCCGGCCCTGCACACCCGGCGGGCCTCCGCGGCGACCATGCTCTCCGGCGGCGAGCAGCAGATGCTCGCCCTGGCCCGGGTGCTGCGGATGGGGGCCCGGCTGCTGCTCTGCGACGAACCGACCGAAGGGCTCTCCCCGCTGCTCGTGCAGCAGGTCGGCGACATCCTGCGGCAGGCCAAACAGCACGGCGTCACGGTGCTGCTGGTCGAGCAGAACCTGCACTTCGCCACCGGGGTCGCCGACCGGCACTACCTGCTCGCCGAGGGGGAGATCGTCTCGGCGCTGGACAACACCGAGGTCCGCTCCCGGGAAAGCGAGCTGCTGTCGTACCTCGGCATCTGACGACAACGCAACGACGACCGCATGTTGACCGCGAACCGCGCCCGGCGCGGAGGTGGAGGGAATGGCAATGCGTAGGACCGCAGGACTGGCGGCCGCGTCGGCGGCCGTGGTGCTGGTCGCCGGCTGTGGCGGCGGTGGCCCCAAGGCGTCCGGGGACCAGAAGCTCACCGACGACAAGATCGTGCTGGGCGTGCTCAACGACCAGTCCGGCGTCTACCTGGAGCTCTCCGGCAAGAACTCGGTCAGGGCCGTCGAGCTGGCCGTCGCCGACTTCAAGGCGAAGTACGGCGACAAGGCGGTGACCACGAACATCAGCGTGGAGACCGCCGACCACCAGAACAAGCCGGACATCGCCAACACCAAGGCCGCCGAGATGTACGACCGCAAGGCCGTCGACCTGATCCTGGACGTACCCACCTCGTCGGCCGCCGAGAAGGTCGCCGACGTGGCGAAGGAGAAGAAGAAGCTCTACTTCAACATCGGTGCCGCCACCACCACGCTGACCGGCGCGAAGTGCAACAAATACACGTTCCACTACGCCTACGACACCTACATGCTGGCCAACGGCACCGGCCGGAACACCACCGAGCAGGGCGCGAAGAACTGGTACGTGCTCTACCCGAACTACCAGTTCGGCCAGGACATGGAGAAGAGCTTCTCGGCGGCGATCACCTCCGCCGGTGGCCGGGTCGTCGCCAAGGACGCCGCGCCGTTCCCGAACACCTCCGGTGACTACTCGACGTACCTGCTCAAGGCCCCGACCCTGAACCCGAAGCCGGACGTGCTCGGCACCATGCAGGCCGGCGCCGAGCTGGTCAACGTGGTCAAGCAGTACAACGAGTTCAAGCTGCGGGACAAGGGCGTCGGGCTGGCGGTGGGGCTGATGTCCCTCACCGACATCCATTCCCTCACCCCGGCCGCGCTCGCCGGCACCACCTACACCGACGCCTGGTACTGGAACTTCGACGCCAAGAACCGGGAGTTCGCCGACCGGTTCCAGAAAGAGACCGGCACCCGGCCGACCTTCGCGCACGCGGCCAACTACTCGGCCGCCATGCAGTACCTGGAGGTGGTGCAGGCCGCCGGCACCGACGACGCCGACACCGTCGTCAAGCAGTTGGAGGGCAAGACCGTCGAGGACGTCTTCCTGCGCAACGGCAAGATCCGCGCCGAGGACCACCGGGTGGTGCACGACGCGTACCTGGCCCAGGTCAAGCCGGCCGCCGAGGTCGCCGAGCCGTGGGACTACGTGAAGATCCTCAAGACCATCCCGGCGGCGGAGGCGTTCCGCGCCCCGTCCGCCGACTGCAGGATGTGATCCGGGTCGATGACCGGGTTTCTCCAGAACACGTTCAACGGGTTGGTGAGCGGGGCGTTCTACGCCCTGCTCGCCCTCGGGCTCGCGGTCATCTTCGGGATGCTGCGGGTGGTCAACTTCGCCCACGGGGCGTTCTACATGCTCGGCGCGTTCGGGGCGTACGTGCTGCTCGCCGAGGCCGGAGTGCCGTTCTGGTGGGCGCTGGTGATCATGCCGGTCGGGCTGGGCCTGCTCGGCATGGCCCTGGAGCGGGCCTTCATCCACCGGCTCACCCGGCTCGACCCGCTCTACAACTTCCTGCTCACCTTCGGGCTCACGCTGATCCTTCAGGACCTGGTCAAACTCCGGTACGGCGTGCAGTCCAGCCCGTACGCCACCCCCACCGAACTCGGCGGCTCGGTCGACCTGGGGCTGTTCGACTTCCCGACCTACCGGGTGTTCATCCTCGGCTTCGCAGTCTGCGTCTGCGTCGGTGTCTGGTGGCTGCTCGGCCACACCCGGGTCGGCATGGTGGTCCGGGCGGCCACCGAACGTCCCGAGCTGACCCGGGCCTTCGGCATCAACGTCGGCCGCTGGGTCACCCCGGTGTTCGGCTTCGGCATCGCCCTGGCGGCGCTGGCCGGGGTGCTCGCCGCACCGATGCGCGCGGTCAACCCGCTGATGGGCGCCGACCTGATCATCGTGGTCTTCGCGGTCGTGGTGATCGGCGGGCTCGGCTCGATCTTCGGCTCGGTGGCCGCCGGGTTCGGCATCGGGCTGATCCAGGCCTGGGGCGAGGCGTACGCCCCGGCCATCCTGGCCCAGACCCTGGTCTTCATCGTGATGGCCGCCGTGCTGCTCTGGCGCCCGGCCGGTCTGTTCGGCCGTGAGGAGGCCCCGGCATGACCAGCACCGTGGACACCGCAGCGGAACCGAGGCCCGGGCGGGCACCGTCCGGCCTGATAGCGGTTGGTCGGGCGCCCGGCTGGGTCCGGTACGCCCTGCTCGCCGTCGGCCTGGTCGTCGCCCTCTGGCTGCCCAACGGGCTGTACCCGGCGGTCGCCGTGGACATCCTCTGCTGGGCACTCTTCGCCGTCGCGGTGGACCTGCTGCTCGGCTTCACCGGACTGATGTCCTTCGGGCACGCGGCCTACTGGGGCACCTCGGCGTACGTCACCGGGTTGGTCGCCATCAACGCCGGGGTGCCGTTCCCGGTGGCGGTCCTGGCCGGGGCGGTCGCCGCAGCGGTGCTGGCCGTACCGATCGGCTACCTCGCGGTGAAACGGACCGGCATCTACTTCGCCATGGTCACCCTGGCGTTCGCGCAGATGGTCTACTTCGTGGCCAACGAGTGGCGCAGCGTGACCCGGGGCGAGAACGGCCTCCAGGGCGTGCCCCGGGAACTGTTCGGCCTGGACCTCACCGACGAGTACTACTTCTACTACGCGGCCCTGCCGATCGTGCTGGCCGGACTGGCCGCCGCCTGGCGGATCGTGCACTCCCCGTTCGGTCGGGTGCTGGTCGGCATCCGGGACAACCCGGCGCGGGCGCGGGCCCTCGGGTACCCGGTGCACCGGTACAAGCTCACCGCCTTCGTGCTCTCCGCGTTCCTCGCCGGGCTGGGCGGTGGCCTGTTCGCCATCGGCCACCGGTTCGTCTCACTGGACACCCTGCACTGGACGACCTCCGGCAAGGCGGTGATCGTGGTGGTGCTCGGCGGGATCGGTACCCTCTGGGGCGGGTTGCTCGGCGCGGCCGTCCTGGTCCGGCTGGAGGACTGGCTCTCGTTCTCCGGATTCGAGGCGGTGGGCCTGGTCACCGGCGGCATCTTCGTTCTCGTCGTGCTGCTGTTCCGGCGCGGGCTCTGGGGCAGTGTCGCGGCACTGGCCCGGCGTCGATGGCCCACCCGTCGGGGCTGACGCCGGTAAGGAAGGGCCCCTTGTTAACGCTTTCGGTAGAGGAAGGGCCCCCGGTTAACCGAGTGGGCCGCGTAGCAGGGGGCCGGTCGCGGCCTCCGGGGTCAACCGAGCAGGCCGCGTAGCAGGGTGCCGATGGCGGTCTCCGGGTCGAATGTCGGGTCGTCGTGCGCGAGTTGGTTACTGAGCAGGCCGTCGATCAGGCTGAGCAGCATGCCGAACCCGGCGACCGGGTCGGGTACGCCCAACGCGGCCATCAGCGGTACCCCCCAGTGCTCCAGTTCCCGTCGGGCCGTGCCGATCCGCTCGCGGAGTCGAGGGTGGAACGCGGCCTCGATGAAGAGGGCGTACCGGGCCAGCACGATCACCCGGCCTTCCCGGGTCAGGTCCCGGAGCAGCCGGCCGGTTACCAAGGTGAACGCCGCCACGTCGCCGGGTGGCAGGTCGGCCCCGAGGGTGTGCCAGGCCGTGGTCTCCACCTGGACCAGCCGAAGCAGGATGCCGTCGATCAGCGCGTCGCGGGTCCGGAAGAGGTTGGAGGTCGAGCCGAGCGGCAGGCCCGCCTCGGTGTCGACGGCCCGGTGGGTGAGCTGGCGGAGCCCTCGGGTGCCGAGCACTCGGATCGCCGCGTCGAGTACCTGCTCCTGCCGGTCCGCCATGTCCGGCATACTACAGGTGTAGTCCGCTTCACTACAGCTGTAGTAGGGTCGGCGCATGGCGCGGACGGCGGCCGTCGTGGGCGGCGGTATCGGGGGACTGGCGGTCGCGATCGGGCTGCGCCGGGCAGGCTGGGCGGTGAGCGTCTTCGAGCGCGGGCCCAGCCTGCCCGACACCGGTACCGGTCTGGGCATCTGGCCGACCGCCCTGGCCGCGCTGGACGCGCTGGACGCGCTGGGTGTGGGGGAGGAGGCCCGGCGGCGCGGGCGTCCGCAGGGCAGTGGCCTGATCCGTCGCCCGGACGGGTCCCGGATCGCCGCCATCGACGTCGACCGGGTGGTCCGGCGCGCCGGGGAGCCGGTCCGCCTGCTGGCCCGCCCGGATCTGCTTCACCTGCTTGCCGGGGCGCTCCCGCCCGGGCTGGTCCAGTTCGGTGTGCGGATCACCGATCCGGCCCCGCTGACCCGCGAGTTCGACCTGGTCGTCGGTGCCGACGGCATCCACAGCGACGTCCGCCGGGCGCTGTGCGGTGACCGCTTCCCGGTGCGCTACGCCGGTGTCGTCGCCTGGCGCGGCACCGCCGCGATGGACATCGCGACCGGCGGGGAGACCTGGGGCCGTGGGGCGCGTTTCGGCCTGACCCCGCAGGGCCCGGGAGTGACCAACTGGTACGCCACGCTCGCCGTCACCGAGGGGTACCGGCCGCCGGACGGGGACCGGGCCGGACTGCTCCGGCGCTTCGGTGAGTGGCACGACCCGATCCCGCGACTGCTGGCCGGGCTGCGGGACGGGGAGATCCTCCGGCACGACGTCTGCGACCTCACGCCGTTGCCCGGGTACGTCACCGACCGGGTGGCGCTGCTCGGTGACGCGGCGCATGCGATGACCCCGGATCTCGGGCAGGGCGCGTGCCAGGCGCTGATCGACGCGGCCGTGCTCGCGGACTGTCTCGGTGGTGGGGTGCCGGTGCCGGTAGCGCTGCGCGCGTACGACCGCTGCCGTCGTCGGCGCACCCAGCGGCTGGCGGCCGTGGCCCGCCGGGTCGGCCGGCTGGCGCAGGCACGCCGGTTCACCCCGGCCCGGGACGTGCTGGTCCGGCTCGCCCTGGCGGTCGGCCCGCCCGCCTGACCGGCCGCCTCCGGGTCAGGAGTGACCTGAGGCACATACGATACGGACCGGTTCCGTATCGTATCTCTTCCCCGTACGCTCGGGCCGTTACGAGTCTGTTCCGTATCGTTTTGGCGGTACGGCGTACCGGGGGAACCGAATCATGGAAATCACCGAGAACACCGGCCATCCACGACGATGGGCCATCCTCGGCGTGCTGGTGATCAGCCTGCTGGTGGTGGTACTCGACAGTACGATCCTCAACGTCACCCTGCGCACGCTGGCCGACCCGGTGCACGGGCTCGGCGCCAGCCAGGGCGAGCTGGAGTGGGCGATCAACTCCTACACGCTCGTCTTCGCCGGCCTGCTGTTCAGCTTCGGTGTGCTCGGTGACCGTACCGGCCGCAAACGGTTCCTCCTGATCGGCCTGGCCGTCTTCGGCCTGGGCTCGCTGCTGTCGGCGTACGCGCAGAGCCCGGCCCAGCTGATCGCGGCCCGGGCGCTGATGGGCGTCGGTGGCGCGGCCATCATGCCGGTGACCCTGTCGATCATCTCCAACGTCTTCGACCCTCGGGAACGCGCCCGGGCGATCGGCGTCTGGTCCGGCGCGGTCGGCCTCGCGGTCGCCATCGGGCCGATCCTCGGCGGCGTGTTGCTGGAACGGTACTGGTGGGGCGCGGTCTTCCTGATCAATGTGCCGGTGGTGCTGGTCGGCCTGGTCCTGGTCGGGGCGCTGGTGCCCGAGTCCCGCGACCCGCGCCCGGGGCGGGTCGACGTGCTCGGCGTGCTGCTCTCGGTGGTCGGTCTGGTCGCCCTCTCCTACGGCATCATCGACGGCGGCGAGCACGGCTTCGGTCGTCCCGTGGTCTGGGCCTCGATCGCCGGCGGCCTGGCGGTGCTGGCCTGGTTCATCGTCCACGAGCGACGCAGCGACCACCCGTCGCTGGACGTGACGCTGTTCCGCGTGCCCCGCTTCGCCGCGCCGGTGGCGATGATCGGGCTGATCTTCTTCGCCGCCATGGGCGTGATGTTCTTCAGCTCGTTCTACCTGCAACTGGTCCGTGGCTACAGCCCGTTGCAGACCGGCCTGCTCTTCCTCCCGTTCGCCCTGGCCCAGCTCTTCTTCGCCCCGCGCAGCGCGGCCATGGTCCGTCGCTACGGGGGCAAGGCGGTCTCCGCCGTCGGGCTCTCCCTCTCGGTGATCGGCCTCGGCACGTTCGCCTTCATCGGGGCGGACACCCCGATCTGGGTGGTCGGGATCGCGTTCTTCGTACAGGGGGCGGGGATGGCCAACGTCATGCCACCGGCGATGGAGTCGATCATGTCGTCGTTGCCCCGGGAGAAGGCCGGCGTCGGCTCCGCCGTCAGCAACACCATCCGTCAGGTGTCCGCCGCGCTCGGCGTCGCCGTGCTCGGCTCGGTCCTCGCCGCCGTCTACCGGGGCGAGATCGGTGCCGCCACCGAAGCGCTGCCGGCCGGGGCCCGGGACGCCGCCGACGAGTCGATCACCGGGGCGTACGCCGCCGCCGGCCGGCTCGGTGCCGACGGGCCCGCCCTGATCGATGCCGCCAACACGGCGTTCGTGCACGCGATGCACTGGGCCGGGGCGCTCTCCGCCGTCGTCGCCGCGCTGGGCATCCTGGTGGTCCTGCGGTGGCTGCCCGGCCGGCCGCCCCGTCCGGAGGTGACCCGGGTGACCGCCGGCGAGCCGGAATTGGCCGCAACCTCCTGACCTCGGCCACAATGTCGATATGACCTCCACCGCTGACGCTCCGCGGTCGCCTGGTCGACCGCGGAGCAGCCGCGCCGACGAGGCGATCGTGGAGGCCACCCTCGACCTGCTCGCCGAGGGCAACACCATCGAGGCACTCTCCATCGAGGCCATCGCCTCCCGGGCCGGCGTGGGCAAGGCCACCATCTACCGGCGCTGGCCGGGCAAGGAAGCCCTGCTCCGGGACGCGCTGCGTACCCTCAAGGGCCCGCCGCCGGTGCCGGCCGGCGTGTCGGTCCGCAACGACCTGCTCACCCTGCTGGTCTCGGTCGGCCACAACTCGGATGCCCGGGCGGTGCGGATCATGCCCTGCCTCGTGCCGGACCTGCACCGCAGCGTCGAGCAGTACCGCCTCTACCAGGAGCTGGTGGAACCACGCCGGCAGGCGATGCGCGAGGTGCTGCGGGCCGGCATCGACCGGGGGGAACTCCGCCCGGACCTGGACGTCGAGGTGGCGCTGGCCATCCTGACCGGGCCGGTGCTGTTGCAGAAGCTGCTGCGCTGGCAGCCCGACCTGGACGACGCGCACCTCGCCGAACGGGTCGTCGACACTGTGCTCGCCGGACTGGCCAACCGCTGACCGCACCCGGCCGGGTGCGGTCGTGGTCAGAAGGGCGGCGCGGCCGTGCGGTCGTGGTCAGAAGGGCAGCGCGGCCGTGCGGTCGTGGTCAGGAGGGCGGGCAGCCGTACGGTCGCGGTCAGGAGGGCGTGGCGCGCAGCCGGTGCAGCCGCAGCGCGAGCTGCACCTCCAACGCCCGCTCCGGCTTCTGCCAGTCCGGGCCGAGTAGTTGACCCACCCGGTCCAGCCGCTGGGTGACCGTGTTGACGTGCACGTGCAGCAGTTCGGCCGCCCGGGCCAGGCTGCCGCCCACCCCGAAGTACGCCTCCAGGGTCTTCACCAGGGCGGTGCCCCGGCGGGCGTCGTAGTCGACCACCGGGCCGACGGTGTCCGCCAGGAACCGGCTCACGTCCTGGTCCCCGCCGTCGGTGACCGAGCCCAGCAGCAGACCGACGAAGCCCAGCTCGGCGGTGCTCGCCCCCTGCCCGGACCGGCCGAGCGCGCCGAGCGCGGTCAGACACCGGTCCGCCTCCCGGAACACCCGGGCCAGTGCCGCCGGGCCGGTCGACGGGCCGGTCGACGGGCCGCTGGAACCGGCCGTCACCGGTCGCCCGGTCACCCGGGACAGGTCCCGGGCCACCGCCCGGGCCGCCCCGCCCGCATCCCGGCCGGGCAGCATCAGCACCACCCGCCCGTCCCGCGCCGCGGCCAGTCCACCCCGGGCCGAGGCGTACGTGGTGGCCCAGGAGAGCACCCGCTGGCGGGCCGAACCGGTGGCCGCTATCGCGTCGTCACCGACCGCCACCAGTACGTGCGGGGCGTCCAGGTCCACCCCGAGGCGACGGGCCCGGCTGCGCAGCGCCTCGACGTCGCGTACCGGGCGGGCGATCAGGTCGTCGAGCAGCTCGCCCCGGACCCGGCCCTCCGCCTCGGCCACCGTCCGCCGGAACAGCAGCAGCAGGGCGGTCACCAGTGCGGCCCGCTCCAGGATCCGCTGGTCGGCGTCGACCAGCTCGTCATCGGGGCGCAGCACCAAGGCACCCAGGTTCTCCGCGCCGGCCACCACCGCGGCGTACCAGAGCGGGCCGCGCCGTACGCTGCGCCCCTCGGTCCGGGAGGCGGCGACCGCCTCCACCATGTCCGCCCGTTCCGGCTCGTCGATCGCACCCACCCGGGCCAGCCGCCGTCCCTCGGCGTCGAGGGCGAGCAGCGCCCCGCCGAGGACGTCGGTGACCGCCGAGGCGACGTCCTCGACCCCGCCACCGCGCAGCACCAGGGCGGTCATCCGGTCGTGCGCGGCGGCGGCCCGCTCCACCGAGGCGCTGTGCGCCCGGATCGTGGTGTTCGCCGCGGACAGCTCCTCCAGCGCCGAGCGGGTCTCGGCCAGCAGCCGGGCGGTGTCGATGGCCACCGCCGCGTGTGCGGCCAGCGACACCAGCAGCGCCACCTCCTCGGGTACGAACGGCCGGGCCGAGCGGTTGGCCGCGTAGAGCACCCCGATCACGCTCGACCCCAGGCGCAGCGGTACGCCGAGGATGGCGACCAGCCCCTCCTCGCGTACCCCGGCGTCGATCTCCCCGGTGTGGTGGAACCGGTCGTCCTCGGGGTAGTTCGCGGTGACGTACGGCGTGCCGGACTGGGCCACCAGGCCGCCCAGTCCCGCCCCCATCGGCAGCCGCAGCCGCTGGAACCGGGCTGAGATGGAGCCGTCGGTGACGCGCATGTACGTGTCGCCGTGCTCGTCGTCGTTGAGCGTCATGTACGCGGCGTCGGTGCCGAGCAGGTGCCGGGCCCGGTGCACGATGGCCCGCAGCACCGCGTCCACGTCGCGCAGCCCGGCCAGGTCACTCGCGGTGTCGTACAGCCCGGACAGCTCGACCTCGCGGCGGCGGCGACGCTCCAGCAGCCCCCGCACCCGCAACGCGACCAGCTTGGCCTGTTCGAGTTCGGCCAACCGGTCGGCGGGCAGTCCGGCGGCCCGGGCGGCCACCAGTGGCCCCTCGAACTCCACCGCCGCGGCCTCCCGGGCGAGCAGTTCCAGGAACTCGATCGGCGACGACATGAGGCCCATTCTGCGGGTACCCCTCATTCAGTTGGCCGTCCAGCCCCCGTCGAGGGCGATGGACGCGCCGGTGATGAAGTCCGCCGGAGGCGCGCAGAGGTACGCCATCAGCTCGGCCACCTCCTCCGGCTCGATCAGCCGCTTGATGGCGGCCCGGGCCAGCATGATCCGCTCCACCACGTCGTTCTCCGGGATGCCGTGACTGGCCGCCTGGTCGGCGATCTGGCTCTCCACCAGCGGGGTCCGTACGTACGCCGGGTTGATGCAGTTGGCGGTCACCCCGTGCGCCGCCCCCTCCAGCGCGACCACCTTCGACAGCCCCTCCAGCGCGTGCTTCGCCGAGACGTACGCCGACTTGTACGGCGAGGCGCGCAGCCCGTGCACCGAGGAGATGTTGACGATCCGCCCCCAGCGGCGGGCGTACATGTGCGGCAGAGCCCGCCGGATGATCCGGAACGGCGCCTCCACCATCACCCGGTGCAGGTAGGCGAAGCGCTCGGTGGGGAAGTCCGGGATCGCGGCGACGTGTTGCAGCCCGGCGTTGTTGACCACGATGTCGACGTCGGCGTCCAGACCGTCCACCGCCGTCGGGTCGGCCAGGTCGATGCCGACGGCCCGTCCGCCGGCCTCCGCCGCCACCGCCTTCGCCGCCTCGATGTTGCGGTCCACCACCTGGACCGCCGCCCCGGCGGCGGCCAGCCGCAGGGCACAGGCCCGCCCGATGCCGCTGCCACCGCCGGTCACCAGTGCGCTGCGGCCGGTCAGGTCGAGCTGTACGACGTGGGGGGCCGCCACGGGTTCTACCGTCATGGCGCATGAAACTACGAGCTGTGTGGCCGGCGGCACATGGGCCGCCGGCACATACTCCGGCGCCGCACTATGTGGCGTGTCCGCAGTGGCGTGTTCGGTGCCGGTGGCCGGTACGCCGACCAGTAGGGTGTCGAACACACGTACTGCTGACGATCCGGGGAGGGGGCGGCGTGCGGGTACTCGGTGTCGACCCGGGGTTGACCCGGTGCGGGGTCGGTGTGGTGGAGGGCGTTCCCGGCCGGCCGTGCACCCTGGTCGCCTACTACGTGGTCTACACCGATCCGGGCGACGACCTGGCCCTGCGCCTGCTGCACCTGGATCGCTCGCTGACCGACCTGGTCGCCGAGCACCGGCCGGACGCGGTCGCGGTGGAACGGGTCTTCAGCCAGCACAACGTGCGGACCGTGATGGGCACCGCCCAGGCCAGCGGGATCGCCGTCCTCGCCGGGGCGCGGGCCGGGCTGCCGGTGCAGACGTACACCCCGAGCGAGGTCAAGGCGGCGGTGACCGGGTCCGGCCAGGCGGACAAGGCGCAGATGACCGCGATGGTCACCAGGCTGCTCCGGTTGGCCGCCCCGCCGAAGCCGGCGGACGCCGCCGACGCCCTGGCGTTGGCGATCTGTCACGTGTGGCGGGGCGGCACCCGGTCGAAACTGGCCGAGGCGGCCCAGCGGGTACGACGAGGAGGACCGAGATGATCGCCAGTGTGCACGGCGTGGTGGCCGCAGTGGGGCCCGACCAGGCGGTGGTGGAGGTCGGCGGGGTCGGGCTCGCGGTGCAGTGCTCCCCGGGCACGCTGGCCGGGCTCCGGGTGGGCCAGACCGCCCGGTTGGCCACCAGCCTGGTGGTCCGGGAGGACTCGCTGACCCTCTACGGCTTCGCCGACGACCACGAGAAGCAGCTCTTCGAACTGTTGCAGACCGCCAGCGGGGTGGGGCCCCGGCTGGCCCAGGCGGTGCTCGCGGTGCACACCCCGGACGCGGTCCGCAAGGCGATCGCCAACGCGGACACCGCCGCGCTGACCCGGGTGCCGGGGATCGGTAAGAAGGGCGCCGAACGGCTGGTGCTGGAGCTGCGGGACAAGGTCGGGCCGATCCCGGTCGGCGCCGACGGTGCAGCCGGGGTGACCGCAGGCGCCTGGACCGAGCAGGTCCGGCAGGCGCTGGTCGGGCTCGGCTGGACGGCTGGGCAGGCCGACCAGGCGGTCGCCGCGGTCGCGGAGACCGTCGACGGTCCGCCCCCGCCGGTACCGGTCCTGCTCAAGCAGGCCATCCGACTGCTCGGCCGCACCCGATGACGGCGGAGGGGCTGGTCTCGGCGTACGCGGACGCCGCCGAGCGGGACGCCGAGGCCAGTGTCCGCCCGAAGCGCCTGGCCGAGTTCATCGCCCAGGACCGGGTACGCGACCAGCTCGACCTGCTGTTGCAGGGTGCGATGCGGCGCGGTTCCCCGCCGGACCACATCCTGCTCTCCGGGCCGCCCGGGCTGGGCAAGACCTCGCTGGCCAACATCGTCGCCGCCGAGCTGGGCTCGGGGATCCGGGTGACCAGCGGTCCGGCCATCGAACGCTCCGGTGACCTGGCGGCGATCCTGACCAGTCTCGCCGAGGGCGACGTGCTCTTCATCGACGAGATCCACCGGATCGCCAAGCCGGCCGAGGAGCTGCTCTACAGCGCGATGGAGGACTTCCGGGTCGACGTGGTGGTCGGCAAGGGGCCGGGGGCGACCGCGATCCCGCTGGACGTGGAGCCGTTCACCCTGGTCGGGGCGACCACCCGGTCCGGTCTGCTGACCGGTCCGATGCGGGACCGGTTCGGCTTCGTCGCCCACCTGGACTTCTACTCGCCGACCGAGCTGGAGGCACTGCTGCACCGCTCGGCGCGGATCCTGGGGGTGCCGATCACCGAGGACGGGGCCACCGAGATCGCCGGCCGGTCCCGGGGTACCCCCCGGATCGCCAACCGGCTGCTGCGCCGGGTGCGGGACTACGCGGAGGTCCGGGCCGACGGGGTGGTCAACCGGGAGACCGCCCAGGCCGCCCTGAAGGTGTACGACGTGGACGCGCTCGGGCTGGACCGGCTGGACCGGGCGGTGCTGACCGCACTGGTCGACCTGTTCCGGGGCGGTCCGGTGGGGGTGTCGACCCTCGCCGTCGCGGTGGGGGAGCAGCCGGACACGGTGGAGGAGGTGTGCGAGCCGTTCCTGGTGCGGGCCGGGCTGCTGGCCCGTACGCCCCGGGGCCGGGTGGCCACCGAGGCTGCTTGGCGCCATCTGGGGCGTAACCCCCCGGATGGTACATTTGGTGCCGGTTCCCCTCCCGCGCCCGATCTTTTCTCCGCCGGACCTGATCAGCCGTGATCCGTTCGTGATCCGTGCCGCATTCGGTCTTCCCAGGTCCAGGGATTAGACTCGCGGCGGTTTTGTACAGGATGTGAGATCCTGCCTCCGCTCCGGCGCCTCCTAGGCCGCGACGGGGGTCAATGGGAAGGTCGTTAACGTGCTTTACGCAGCAGAGAGCGGCGGCGGAGCCGGCAGTCTGACGCCGCTCCTCATGATCGCTCTGCTCTTCGGTGTCATGTATTTCATGATGATTCGCCCGCAGCAGAAGCGCCGCCGTGAGGCGGAGAAGATGCAGTCCGCGCTCGGCGCGGGCGACGAGGTGGTCACCATCGGCGGGCTCTACGGCACCGTGATCAGCGTCGACGACGAGACCGTGGTGCTCGAGGTCGCCCCCGGCGTGCACACCCGCTACGCCCGTCCGGCCGTCGCGCGGGTGGTCAGCCGGGCCGAGCGGACCGAGCCCGTCGCCGAGGACGCCGACATCAAGGAATGAACGCCCCGTGAGGGGCAGCGCACACATCGAAAATATCGGATAGTTGGGTCGGCGCACCGCGCCGAGACCACCTTCATGCCGCCGGGCCCGCCGGCGCGACGCCCGCCGCCACACCACCAGCGGCGCCATTACGCAGGGAGACAGGACAGCCGTGGCACCACCTCAGGGACAGATGCGCCCGGGACGGCAGCTCGCCGTGCTCGGGCTCATCTTCGCCGTCCTCTATCTTTTGGTGTTTTTCGCCGCAGGCGCGAGCGGTAGCTGGAAGGACCGGCTCGAGCCCAAGCTCGGCCTGGACCTGATCGGCGGCACCCGGCTGACGCTGGAGGCGACCAACACCATCGACGGTAAGCCGCCCACGGCGGAGAACCTCGAAGAGGCCCGGCAGATCATCGAGAACCGGGTCAACGCGACCGGTGTCGCCGAGGCCGAGGTGGTCACCGAGGGTAACCGCAACATCGTCATCTCCCTGCCCGGTGAGAACCGGGACCTGACCGAGGTGGGCAGCGCGGCCGAGCTGCGGTTCCGCAAGGTGCTCCAGGCCACCGACGGCAGCGGTGCCCTCCCGGCACCCGCGCCGACCGCCACCCCGGCGCCGTCGGGCAGTGCCACCCCGGCCCCGTCCGGCAGCGCGTCGCCCGCCCCGTCGGGTACCCCGGCGGCGAAGGTCAGCGCCTCACCGTCGGCCGGTGGGCAGGGCGGCATGGCCCCGGCCCCGACGCCGAGCGGGGCCCCGAGCGCCTCGGCCGCCGCGCCGAGCCCGTCGGCCAGCGCTGCGCCGGTGCCGCAGGGCATCGAGGAGCAGCGCAAGGCCGTCCAGGCCAAGGTCGGCGCGGCCGCCTGGGCGGCGGCCAGCGGCCTCCAGGCCCCCGCCGATCTGAGCCAGGACCCGTCGCTCGGGGAGCGGCTCAAGCCGTTCGGCACGCTCACCGGTCGTGAGGTCGCGGTGCTGCCGGTCGAGATGCAGTTCAACGTCCCGACGATCGGCTGCAAGCAGCTCGATGAGCGCCCGCCGGCGTCGATCCAGGACCCGAAGCAAAAGGTGATCGCCTGCGAGGACGGGGTCAGCAAGTACCTCCTCGACGTGGCCAAGGTCGAGGGGACCGACGTCAGCGACGCCGACGCGGTGCTCGACCAGACCAGCCAGTGGGTGGTCAGCCTGGACTTCAGCAGCGAGGGCCAGGAGAAGTGGACCAACCTGACCCGCGAGGCGTTCAACAACGAGGGGCAGGCCTGCGACCAGAGCGCCCTCGGCCAGGACGGCAAGTGCCGGGTGGCGGTCGTGCTGGACAACAAGGTGATCTCCTCGCCGGAGATCCAGGGCGTGTTGACCGGTGACTCGCAGATCAGCGGCAGCTTCAACAACAAGACCGCGAGCGCGTTGGCCAGCCAGCTCCGCTACGGCGCGCTGCCGGTGACCTTCGAGGCGCAGCAGTCGGAGAACGTCTCCGCCACCCTCGGCTCCAGCCACCTGAAGGCGGGTCTGCTCGCCGCCGGCATCGGCATGCTGCTGGTCGCGGTCTACTCGTTCTTCTACTACCGCCTGCTCGGTACGGTGATCTTCCTCAGCCTGATCCTCTCCGCGCTGCTGGTCTTCGGCGCGCTGGTGGTCCTCGGCCGGGGCATCGGCTTCACCCTCACCCTGGCCGGTATCGCCGGTTTCATCGTGTCGCTGGGTGTCGCGGCGGACTCGTTCGTCATCTACTTCGAGCGGCTCAAGGACGAGATCCGGGAGGGCCGCAGCCCGCGCAGCGCGGTACCCCGCGCCTGGGTCCGGGCCCGCCGGACGATCATCTCGGCGAACGCCATCTCGATCCTCGCCGCGGTGGTGCTCTACATCGTCTCGGTCGGCACGGTGAAGGGCTTCGCCTTCGCGCTCGGCCTCGCCACGGTGCTGGACCTGGTGGTCGTCTTCCTCTTCCGGCACCCGATCATGACGATGTTCGCCAACACCAAGGCGTTTCTCTCGCCCCGGGTAAGCGGCCTCGGTCGGGTCCTCCAGTCCACCGAATCCGAGTCGGCCACCACCCGCAACCCGCGCGTCAAGGAGGCCTGACATGGCCAAGAGCAGCGGTCTGGCTACCCGTCTCTACCGGGGTGAGGCCGGCCTCAACATCATCGGCAAGCGCAAGCTCTGGTTCTCCATCGCCGGGGCGCTCATCCTGGTCGCGATCCTCAGCTTCGCGGTGCGCGAGTTCAGCCTGGGCATCGAGTTCGCCGGGGGTAACTCCTTCCAGGTGCCGGCCAGCGTCGGCACCCTGGAGAAGGTCGAGCAGGTCGCCGAGGAGGTGGTCGCCGCCCAGGGCGGCGGCGAGATCGTCTCCTTCCAGGAGGTCGGCGGCGCCGGTGGCGAGTTCTACGAGTTCCGTACCGCGGAACTGAACGCGGAGCAGTCCAACGCGGTCAAGACCGAGCTGGCCGGCGAGTTCGGCATCGACGCGGCCCAGGTCAGTGTCAGCCAGGTGAGTGCCGCCTGGGGCACCCAGGTGACCCAGCGGGCGCTGCTCGGTCTGGTCATCTTCGTCGCCCTGGTGACGCTCTACCTGATCCTGCGCTTCGAGTGGCGGATGGCGGTCGCGGCGGTCTCCTCCCTGGTGCTCAACCTGGTGCTGACCGCCGGTGTCTACTCGCTGGTCGGCTTCGAGGTCACCCCGTCCACGGTGATCGGCTTCCTGACCATCCTCGGCTTCGCGCTCTACGACGTCGTGGTGGTCTTCGACAAGGTCCAGGAGAACACCCGCAGCATCACCGCGAGCAACAGCCAGACCTACGGCGACGCGGCCAACCTCGCCGTCAACCAGACCCTCATGCGGTCCATCAACACCGGTCTGGTCGCGCTCCTGCCGGTCGGCGGTCTGCTCTTCATCGGTGCCGGTCTGCTCGGCGCGGGTACCCTCAAGGACCTCGGTCTGGTGCTCTTCGTCGGTATGGCGATCGCGGTCTACTCGTCGATCTTCTTCGCCACCCCGGTGCTGGTCTCGCTCAAGGACTTCGAGCCCCGCATCCAGGCGCACAACAAGCGGGTCCTCGCCCGTCGGGGCGCCATCGCCCGGGGCGAGATCGCGCCGAAGGGCGCACCGCGGGCCAAGGACGGCGAGGCCGAGCCGGTCGACCCGGAGCAGGCGGCCCTGGCGGGCGCGGCCCCCAAGGTCGGCAGCCGGCCCGCCGGCAAGCGGGCCACCGGCGCCCGTGGTGGCCGCCCCGGCGGTGCGGGCAACCGGCCCAGCGGCGCGAAGCGGCGCTGACGCCAGCGGGATCATCCAGTACGGCGGCGCCGAGCGCCGCGCACCCGGTACGAACCGGCAGTCGGGCGTCCTTCATGCTGTGCGAGCAGCGTGGAGGACGCCTTGTCGTGGAGAGGGAAGAGTGTGACGCAGACGGACATCGGAGCCCGGGGGGACAGCGGGCCGGAGACCGCGCGGCTGGTGGCGAGTCGGGTACTGGACGTCCCGGACTTTCCCAAGCCGGGTGTGGTGTTCAAGGACCTGATGCCGCTCTTCGCCGACGGTGCGGTGTTCCGCGAGGTCATCGACGGGATCATCAGCCACCACGGGCGGGACTCGTTCGACGCGGTGGTCGGCATCGAGGCGCGGGGCTTCGTGATCGCCGCCGCCATCGCGTACGCCACCGGGGTCGGCGTGGTACCGGTCCGGAAGGCGGGCAAGCTGCCCCGGGCCGCGTACTCCGCCTCGTACGCACTGGAGTACGGCGAGGCCACCCTGGAGGTGCACCAGGACGCGTTCACCGCCGGCCACCGGGTGCTGGTGGTGGACGACGTGCTCGCCACCGGGGGGACCGCCGAGGCGACCATGGATCTGGTGGAGCGGGCCGGTGGCACCGTGTCCGGTTTCACCGTACTGATGGAGCTGGGCTTTCTGGGCGGTCGCGAGCGCCTCGCCCCACGTTCGGTGCACGCGCTGCTGACTGTCTGATCCGCGCCGGTCGGCCGGCCGGTCGCGCCGTCCGGGGGAACGGCGACCGGTGTGCGGTGGGGGTAGCATTGCCCTTTGCTGACCGGGTGGGAGGCATCCGCCGGGCAGCGTGCAAGGCCACGCCGACCGGTACCGGTCGGTGTGGGAGTCAGGCCGGCCGGCGACGGTCGGTTCATCCGGCGAGCGGTGAGGAGGCCGGTGTCCCACGATGTCGTCCCTCCGGTGGAGGACACGGTGCACCCGACAGGCGAGGCTGACAGCTCCCCGACAGACCGGACCGGCGTCCCACCGGTGACCGGCCCGGTTGCTGAGCCGGCCCAGGCCGCGACCATCGCCGACGGCGAAGCACCCATTCCGGCCACCGTATCCGGTTTCGGGCTGGCCAGCGCCCCGACCGGGCGGCGGGTCCGGGCCCGGCTGGCCCGGTTCAACGCCCCCTGGCAGACGTCACAGGTCAGTGAGGTGCTGGAGCCGCTGATCTCGACGCACCGGGAGAACCATCCCAAGGCGGATGCCCGGCTGCTCCAGCGCGCCTTCGACCTGGCCGCCCGCTGGCACTCGGGGCAGTACCGCAAGTCCGGTGACCCCTACATCACCCACCCGCTGGCCGTGGCGACCATCCTGGCCAACCTGGGCATGGACACCACCACCCTGGTCGCTGCGCTGCTGCACGACACGATCGAGGACACCGACTACACCCTGGACCAGATGCGGGTGGACTTCGGTGGCGAGGTCACCCTTTTGGTCGACGGCGTCACCAAGCTCGACAAGGTCAAGCTCGGTGACGCGGCCAAGGCCGAGACCATCCGGAAGATGGTCGTGGCGATGGCCAAGGACCCCCGGGTGCTGGTGATCAAGCTTGCCGACCGGTTGCACAACATGCGGACCCTGACCTTCCTGCCCCGACCCAAGCAGGAGCAGAAGGCCAAGGAGACCCTGGAGATCCTCGCCCCGCTGGCCCACCGGCTGGGTATGAACACCATCAAGTGGGAGCTGGAGGATCTGGCCTTCGGCACGCTGTTCCCCAAGCGGTACGAGGAGATCAACCGGCTGATCGGGGAGCACCAGCCACAGCGCGAGGCGCTGCTGAAGCGGGTGACGCAGAAGGTCCAGGTCGACCTCAAGGCCGCGAAGATCAAGGCGGAGGTCACCGGGCGGCCCAAGCACCTCTACTCGATCTACCAGAAGATGATCGTGCGGGGGCGGGACTTCAACGACATCTACGACCTGGTCGGGGTGCGGATCCTGGTCGACACGGTGCGGGACTGCTACGCGGCGCTGGGGGTGATCCACGCCAACTGGCAGCCGGTGCCGGGCCGGTTCAAGGACTACATCGCGATGCCCAAGTTCAACATGTACCAGTCGCTGCACACCACGGTGATCGGGCCGACCGGCAAGCCGGTGGAGATGCAGATCCGGACGTACGCGATGCACCGTACCGCCGAGTTCGGTATCGCCGCGCACTGGAAGTACAAGGAGCAGAAGGGCACCCAGATCGTCGGCCCGCCGGCGCACATCGACGAGATGACCTGGCTGCGGCAGTTGCTGGACTGGCAACGGGAGGCGGCCGACCCGAGCGAGTTCCTGGACGCGTTGCGGTTCGACCTGTCCAGCCAGGAGGTGTACGTCTTCACCCCGAAGGGCGACGTCATCCCGTTGCCGACCGGTTCGACCCCGGTGGACTTCGCCTACGCGGTGCACACCGAGGTGGGGCACAAGTGCATCGGTGCCCGGGTCAACGGCAAGCTGGTGCCGCTGGAGTCGACGCTGTCCAACGGCGACGTCATCGAGATCTTCACCTCGAAGTCGGACACCGCCGGCCCGACCCAGGACTGGCTCGGTTTCGTCAAGAGCCCCCGGGCGCGGACGAAGATCCGGCAGTACTTCAACAAGGAGCGCCGGGAGGAGGCGATCGAGGCCGGTAAGGACTCGATCGTCAAGGCCATGCGCAAGCAGGGCATGCCGTTGCAGCGGATGCTCACCCCGGACGCGCTGATGGCGATCGCCCGGGACCTGCACCTGGCCGACGTGGCGTCGCTCTACGCGGCGGTGGGGGACAGCCAGGTCTCCGCGCAGTCGGTGGTGCAGAAGCTGATGGCCACCTACGGCGGCGAGGAGGGCGCGGCCGAGGACATCGCGGAGACCGCGGTGGCCACCCGTCCTCCGCGCAGCCGGGCCAGCAGCCAGGACCCCGGCGTGGTGGTACGGGGGGTGAGCGACGTCTGGATCAAGTTGGCCCGCTGTTGCACCCCGGTGCCCCCCGACGCGGTGTTCGGGTTCGTCACCCGGTCGGGCGGGGTCAGCGTGCACCGGGACGACTGCGCCAACGCCGAGGACCTCAAGGTGCAGCAGGAGCGGATCGTCGAGGTCACCTGGAAGCTCACCTCGGCATCGACGTTCCTGGTGGCGATACAGGTCGAGGCGCTGGACCGGCACAAGCTGCTCGCCGACGTCACCCGGGTGCTCTCCGACGAGCGGGTCAACATCCTCTCCGCCACCGTCACCACCACCCGGGACCGGGTCGCGGTGAGCCGGTTCAGCTTCGAGATGGCCGACCCGAAACACCTGGGCCACCTGCTGGCCGCGGTCCGCAAGGTCGACGGGGTCTTCGACGCGTACCGGGTCACCTCCGGCGCCTGACCGCAGCCGCTCAACCGAAAGCGAGGGGCCCGCCGGCACTGCCGGCGGGCCCCTCGACGTTCAGAGCGTCCGGTGGGTCAGCCCTGGATCTCGCTCATGGTGAGCGACTTGATCAGGACCTCGGTCTTCGGGTGGCCGTCGCCCTCCTGGTTGGCGTTGTCGCTGCCGGCCGCGCCGACCTTCTTGACCAGGTCCATCCCGCTGGTGATCGTGCCGAGCACGGTGTAGCTCGGGTCGAGCTGCGCGTCGCCGTAGACGATGAAGAACTGGCTGCCGGTGCTCGCCGGCTCCTGGGTCTTGGCCATCGCGATGACGCCCTCGGGGTACGCCGGGCGCTTGTCGGTGGGGAGGTTCTCCTCGGCGAAGCGGTAGGTCGGCCCGCCGGTGCCGTCGGTGTCCCGGTAGCCCTTGCCGGTCGCGCTCGGGTCACCGCACTGGAGCACCTTCAGCTGACCGGTGGTGAGCCGGTGGCACTTGGTGTTGTCGAAGAACTTCTTGCTGGCCAGGTGGGTGAAGCTGGCGGCGGTGCAGGGCGTCTGGGTCAGGTTGACCTTGGCGGTGATCGGACCCAGGCTGGTGTCGATCGTCATCACCTGGGTGCCCGAGTTCTTCGCCTGGACCGCCGGCAGGCCCACATCCTTGACCTGCTTGGTCCGAGCCTCGGCCGGCACCTCGTTCCACGCGCACAGGACGGACCCGCCGTTGCTGGCGGCGGTGTCGGTCGACTTGTCGTCGTCGCCGAGGCTGCTCACCAGCCAGACCGTACCGGCGATGACCAGCAGCAGCGCGGCCCCGGCGGCGACTGCGGCCTGGGTCTGGCGGCGCTTGCGGGCCCGGGCGGCCCGCTCGGCCATCTCCTTCTCGAGCCGGGCCCGCGCCGCCGCGCGCTGCCGCTCTTTGGTGGACGTCACGGTCACTCCTTCTGGCTGTCTGTGCGGTGCGGTCTCGGTGCCGGTCAGCCGGCCGCGCTCGGGCTGGCCGCCGGGGCGCCGGTCGTGGCCGCCGGGGCCGGCGCGGTGGTCGGCTCGCCCACGGTGAGGCTCTGGATCACCACGTCGGTCTGCGGCTTGACCTTTGCGCCACTGCCATTGTCCACCGTCGGTAGCGCCCCGATCTTCTCCACCACGTCCAGACCACCGGTGACCTTGCCGACGATCGGGTACGCCGGCTGCGTCGCCTTGTGGTCCTTGAAGAAGATCAGGAACTGGCTGCCGTTGGCGCCCGGCGGGCTGCTGATCATCGCGACCGTGCCCCTGGGGTACGCCGCCGGCGCGTCCGCCGCCGGGCTGGCCGGCGCGCTCGGCGTGTTCTCGCTGAAGAAGCTGTACGTCGGGCCGCCCAGGCCGGTGCCGCTGGGGTCACCGCAGCGCAGCGCGCCCTCGGCGGTGATCTCGTGGCACTTGGTGTTGTCGTAGAACGAGCGGCCGGCGAGGTGGGCGAGGCTGGCGCCGGCGCACGGGGCGCCGGTCAGGTCCAGGTCGACGGTGATCGGGGCACCCTGGTTGGTGGTGATCGTCATCGGCCGGGTCCCGCTGGCCGGCAGGCCGGTGGTGGCCGGGGTGCCGACGTCCTTCAGGTTGTTGTTGGCCGAGGCGTCCTGCGGGGTCCAGGCGCACTGGTCCTGGGCGGTCTCCTGCTCGGGCTCGGCGTCGAAGCCACCGAGTGCCCAGACCGAGCCGAGCACGATCAGTACCAGGGCGAGCGTGGCGCCGACGCCGGCCTGGATCCGCCGCCGGCGGCGCGTGGCGGCGGCCCGCCGTGCCATCTGGCGGTCGAGCTTGGCCCGCGCCAGTTTGCGCTGCCGGTCCCTGCTGGAAGCCACCGTGCGCTCCCCTTCCTCTAACCTGGTCGTCGTGGCGGACGGGCATGCCGCGCCGTCGGGCGTCAAGTGCGCCACGCCACACGCCCGCCAGAGTGTACGGCTATCCGCTGTGAATGTGTTGTACCAGGTGGGTTCTGCGTTTATTGGTGCCTGTCGTTGTCGTCGGACAACGCCCCGCCCGGCCCGGTCCGGGCGGGAAATCAGCGGGCCTGGCCGGTTAGGCTGCCGGTGGGTCCACAACCGGACGGAAAGGGGAGCAGCGTGCTCGTGGCCGGGTTTCCCGCGGACGCCTTCGGCACCAACTGCTACGTGGTGGCCACCGGGCCGGGGGAGCAGTGTGTCGTGGTCGACCCCGGTATCGGCGTTCTCGACCGCCTTGACGACCTGCTTGCCGAGCACCGGCTGCATCCCGCCGCGGTGCTGCTCACCCACGGTCATCTCGACCACACCTTCTCGGTCGCGCCGGTCTGCGGCGCCCGGGGTATCACCGCCTACGTGCACCCCGGTGACCGGGAGATGCTGGCCGACCCGACCAAGGCGCTCTCCAGCGATCTCACCCAGCTCTTCGGTGGCCGGCTGCGCTACACGGCCCCGGATGACGTCGCGGAGCTGACCGACGGCGCGACGCTCTCCCTGGCCGGGCTGGAGATCAGTGTCGACCACGCCCCCGGCCATACCGGCGGGTCGGTGCTGTTCCGCCTGCCGGGTGCGGGCTCGCCGTGGGAGGCCGACCAGGTCTGCCTCTCCGGGGATGTCCTGTTCGCCGGCTCGATCGGGCGTACCGACCTGCCGGGCGGCAGCATGCCGGCGATGTGGACGAGCCTGCGGGAGAAGATCCTCCCGCTCGCCGACGACACCGTCGTGCTGCCCGGCCACGGACCGTTGACCACCATCGGCCGCGAGCGCACCCGCAACCCGTACCTCATCGAGGCGGCGGGCACCGGCGGCGCGCGCCCGGCCGTTCCCCACCGAGGCTGGTAGACCACCCCGCGCGTCTCGCGCGGGATTTCGAGGAGAGTCATGAGCAAGCCCATGCCCATTTCCGGCTTCCCGGAGTGGACGCCACCGCAGCGGATGATCGAGCAGTACGTCCTCGGCCGGATCCGCGACACCTTCGAGCTGTACGGCTTCGCGCCGCTGGAGACCCGGGCGGTCGAGCCGCTGGACCAGTTGCTGCGCAAGGGGGAGACCTCCAAGGAGGTCTACGTGCTGCGCCGGCTCCAGGAGGACCCGGGCGGTCCGGCCGGTGACGACGCGCTCGGCCTGCACTTCGATCTGACCGTGCCGTTCGCCCGGTACGTGCTGGAAAACGCCGGCAAGCTCCAGTTCCCGTTCCGGCGCTACCAGATCCAGAAGGTCTGGCGCGGTGAGCGCCCGCAGGAGGGGCGCTACCGCGAGTTCGTCCAGGCGGACATCGACATCGTGGACCGGGACACCCTGCCGGCGCACTACGAGGCGGAGATGCCGCTGGTGATCGGCGACGCGCTGCGGGCGCTGCCGATCCCGCCGGTGCGCATCCAGGTCAACAACCGCAAGATCTGTGAGGGTTTCTACCGGGGCGTCGGGCTGACCGATCCGGAGGCCGCGCTGCGGGCGGTCGACAAGCTCGACAAGATCGGTCCGGAGAAGGTCGCCGCGCTGCTGGCCGAGACCGCCGGGGCGAGCGAGGCGCAGGCCAAGGCGTGCCTGGCGCTGGCCGAGATCTCCGCCGAGGACGCCTCCTTCGCCGACGCGGTACGCGGCCTGGGTGTGACGGACCCGCTGCTGGACGAAGGGCTCGACGAACTGGTCCGGGTGGTGGAGACCGCGGCGGCGCACACGCCGGGGCTCTGCGTCGCCGATCTGCGCATCGCCCGGGGCCTGGACTACTACACGGGTACGGTCTACGAGACCCAGATGCTCGGCTACGAGCGGTTCGGTTCGATCTGCTCGGGTGGTCGGTACGACAACCTGGCCAGCGCGGGTACCACCCGGTTCCCCGGGGTGGGTATCTCGATCGGGGTCACCCGGCTGCTCGGGCTGCTCTTCGGCGCCGACGAGCTGTCCGTGTCGCGCAGTGTGCCGACCTGTGTGCTGGTGGCCCTGCCGGCGGAGGAGCAGCGGCCGGAATGCAACCGGATCGCGGACGCGCTGCGGCGGCGGGGCATCGCCTGCGAGGTGTCCCCGTCGGCGGCGAAGTTCGGCAAGCAGATCCGGTACGCCGAGCGGCGCGGCATCCCGTACGTCTGGTTCCCGGGCGCCGAGGGCAACCCGGACGAGGTGAAGGACATCCGCTCCGGGGAGCAGGCGGTGGCCGAGCCGGATCACTGGGCGCCACCCGCCGACGACCTGCGCCCGGTCGTCTCCTGAGTCACACCGGCCGAGATGTGTGGGGTGGCTGGCTGGCGTGAACGGCGAATCCGACCTACGGTAGCGTAAGTTACGCCACCGTAGGGAGATGCTGTGTCCGTCGCCGCGCCATTGAGCCAGACCGCCCTGCTCATCGAGCTGGAGCCCGTCGTTGCCCGCAACCTCGACCGGCACCTGTCGGTCGCCAAGGAGTGGTTCCCGCACGAGTACGTGCCGTGGAGCGAGGGCCGTACCTTCGACGGGCCGCTGGGCGGCGAGGCATGGTCGCCGGAGGATTCACCGATCCCGGACGTGGCCCGCACCGCGCTGGTGGTCAACCTGCTCACCGAGGACAACCTGCCCTCGTACCACCACGAGATCGCGACCCTGTTCGGCCGGGACGGCGCGTGGGGGAACTGGGTGCACCGCTGGACGGCGGAGGAGGGGCGGCACGGCACCGCCATCCGGGACTACCTGACCGTCGCGCGCAGCGTCGACCCGGCCGCCCTGGAGCGGGCCCGGATGACCCACATGTCCACCGGGTACACCAACGTGCACGGCGACGAGGTGCTGCACTCCCTGGCGTACGTGTCGTTCCAGGAGCTGGCCACCCGGATCTCGCACCGCAACACCGGTCGGGCCAGTGGCGACCCGAACTGCGAGGCGCTGCTGGCCCGGGTCGCCGCCGACGAGAACCTGCACATGATCTTCTACCGCAACCTGCTCGGGGCGGCCTTCGAGCTGGCCCCGAGCCAGGCGATGAGGGCGGTGACCGACGTGGTGCTCGACTTCCAGATGCCCGGTAACGGGATCGAGGGCTTCGCCCGCAAGTCGGTGGAGATCGCCCTGGCCGGCATCTACGACCTGCGGCAGCACCGGGACGAGGTGGTCACCCCGGTGCTGCGGCAGTGGGACGTGTTCAACCTGACCGGTCTGGACGCCGACGGTGAGGCGGCCCGGGAGGAACTGGCCCGGTACCTCGACAACCTGGAGCAGGCGGCCTCCCGGTTCGAGGAGCGGCGCGAGGCCCGCCGCGCCCGGTTGGCCAACCGCTGACCGGCGCACCCGGCCGTCTGCGGTGCCGGTGGCGAACTCCGTCGTGCAGGTAGCCGGTCATCTCCTCCGTCGCCCGGCCGGCCGCTGTGCGCCGGCCAGCCTGGGCTGACCACCCGGCGCGGCGGTCAGGTCGCCGCGTCGAGCGGGAAGATCAGGCAGTTGGAGGTGGCGTGGGCGACCAGCCGGTCGGCCGCGTCGGTCAGTCTCGCCTCGGCCAGTGCGGTGCGCCGGCCCCGGTGCAACACGGTGCCCGTGCAGGTCAGTAGGCCGGATTCGACGGTCACCGGCCGGAGGAACTTCACGTTCAGGTCCAGCGAGGTGTATCCGGTGCCGGGCGGCAGCGTGGTGTGCACGGCGCAGGCGGCTGCGGTGTCCAGCAGAGTGGAGAGCACCCCGCCGTGCACGGTGCCGAGCGGGTTGTAGTGGAACTCCTGCGGGGCCAGCTCGACGGTGACCTGACCGTCGGCCGCTGTCATGGCGCCCATGTCGATCAGATGCGCGACCGGTGGTGGCGGCAGCTCGCCGCTGATCATCGCGTGCATCAGGTCGAGCCCGCTCCGGTGGCCGAGCTGGGCCTGGTGGCTCGCCGGGTCCGGCCAGGCGAAGGTCCGGCTCCGTACCGGATTCTGGGTCTGTGTCATGGACGCAGCCTGGCAGCGGTTGCTGCGTCTGTCAACGAGACCTAGCCTGGGGGGATGAGACCCGTAGCTCTGGACTGGTCGGTGGAGAACTGCACCATCGCCCGCGCCATGGAGATCCTCGGTGAGCGGTGGACCCTGGTGGTGCTGCGCGAGGTCTTCAACGGGGTCCGGCGGTTCGACGACATGCGGGTCCGGACCAACGTCCCCCGCCAGGTGCTGACCAACCGGCTGGCCACCCTGGTCGACCGGGGGGTGCTGCGCCGCGAGCCGTACCGCGAGCCCGGTGCCCGCCTCCGGCACGAGTACCGGCTGACCGCGATGGGGATGGACCTGTGGCCGGTCCTGGTGGCGGTGCTCGGTTGGGGCGACCGCTACCTGGCCGATCCGGACGGTTCACCGCTCGTCGTCCGGCACGCGGACTGCGATGGCCCGGTCCGGGCGGTGCTGCGCTGTGCCGACGGCCACGACGTGACCGAGTTGCGGGAGATCCGTCCCGCGCCGGGCCCCGGCGCCCGGCGCCGGACGGACTGACCCCGTCCGGCGCCGGCCCGGGATCACCAGCCGAAGCCGGCCGCGTACGAGGTGCTCGCCAGAACCTGCTGCCCGGTGGTGTTGGGGTGGAAGTAGTCCCAGGTGGAGAGCTGGCTCAGGGTGAACGGGTAACTGAACACGGCGTTGTTGTCGAACGTGCAGTTCGCGCCGTACGCCGCGCACGCCTGGGCGAGCTGCGTGTTGTAGTCGATGACCCGCTGCCGGACCCGGGCCCGCCGGTCCACGTCAGCCTGTGCGGTCGAGGTGGGGTTGGCCAGCATCGACTGGCAGATGCCGAAGAGCGACCACGCGGTACGGGCGCTGCTGCTGTCCTTGCCGACCGACCAGAGCCGGTGGATGTCGGGGACGCTGATCAGGAACACCCGGGCGTTCGGTAGCCCGGTCTTCAGCCGGTTGAGCGCGGAGTCGATGTTCGCCCGGTAGGTGGCGACCGGCGTCATCGTCGACTCCGAGCCGGTGCAGGCGTCGTTGGCGCCGATCAGCATGGTGACGTACCCGACGCCCTGGCTCACCGCGCTGCCCGCCTGGCCGTACATGTCGGCGGACTTCGCACCGGTCTTGCCGTCGTTGTAGTTGCGTCCGTTGATGTTCGGATTCACCGTACGGATCCGCAGGTAGTGGCTGTTCACGGAGGAGTAGTCGCCGGTGCTGAAGGATCGGGACGTGCAGTCGACGTACCAGCCGCAGGCGTTGAACCCGCGGGTGATCGAGTCGCCGAGGCTGGCCATCGAGTTCGGTGGCGGCCCGGCGTCGGCGACCGCCGGTGCGGCGGTGAGGGTGACGAACGCGGTGATGGCGGCGAGCACGGTCAGCGCTCTGCGGCGGTGGGTCATGGGGGCCTCCGGATCGCGGGTGCCGGGACAAAGCGGGGTGGGCAGATAATATAGATGGACATAGGTATAGACAGCGCTCGTTGGCGTGCGTCCGGAGTGGTCCGTCGGTGGGTTTGCGGGGTGCTCCGCGTGTCGCCCGGGGGTGCGCGGCGGGATGTCCGGGGCGGAGGAATCCATCGGTGGTCCGGGTGAGTGCTCCATCGGCCGATCGGTTTGCCCTGTCATCGGCCGTCCGGATGGGCGCGTCGCCGGAGGGCTGGTTGGGGGACCTGTCCTGTTGACACGTCCCGGACCAACCCGGCTGATCTGGGGGAATCGACCGGGCTGAACTGAAGTATTCACATATTTCACTGTCTAGGCAAGACCAGCTCCAACGGAATTCATCCGGACGAAACCCGCCAAGCCCCCACCTTCTTCGGGAGGCCCCGTATGCGACCCACGAGGTCATCGCTCCGCCGTGCCGTGACGATCGTCGCCGCCGGCACCCTGGTCGCCGGCTCGCTGATGAGCGCGCCCGCGCAGGCAGCACCCGCCGTCCTCGCCTCGCCCGATGCCGCCGCCTCGCTGTCCGAGCGGCTAGGTGACCGCTCCGCAGGCGCGTACGCCGACGCCAGCGGCAAGATGGTCGTCACCGTCACCGACGAGGCCGCAGCCCGCGAGGTGCGGGCCGCCGGCGCGACTGCGAAGATCGTCAAGCGCGGCGCCGTCGAACTCAACCGGGCCACCACGGTCCTGGAGAAGTCGGCCAAGATCCCCGGTACCGCGTGGTGGATCGACCCGGTCAGCAACCAGGTCGTGATGTCCGTGGACAGCACCGTCACCGGCGCCAAGCTCGACCGGGTCAAGGCCGCGGTGGAGAGCCTGGGCGGCACCGTCCGGCTGGAGTCCGAGTCCGGCGTGCTGAGCACCCGGATCTCCGGCGGGCAGGCCATCTACGCCGGTGGCGGCGGTCGTTGCTCGCTCGGCTTCAACGTCCGCAGCGGCAGCACCTACTACTTCCTGACCGCCGGCCACTGCACCAACATCTCGTCGAGCTGGTACTCCAACTCCGCGCAGACCAACCTGCTCGGCACCCGGACCGGCACCAGCTTCCCGGGCAACGACTACGGCATCGTCCGGCACAGCAACTCGGCCAACGCCGCCGGCAACCTCTACCTCCACAACGGCAGCTACCGGGACATCACCGCCGCCGGTAACGCCTACGTCGGCCAGTCGGTGCAGCGCAGCGGCAGCACCACCGGGCTGCGCAGCGGCTCGGTGACCGCCCTCAACGCCACGGTCAACTACGCCGAGGGCTCGGTCTACGGCATGATCCGGACCAACGTCTGCGCCGAGCCGGGCGACAGCGGCGGCGCGCTCGTCAGCGGCAGCATCGCCCTGGGCCTGACCTCCGGCGGCAGCGGCAACTGCACCTGGGGCGGCACCACGTTCTTCCAGCCGGTGCCCGAGGCGCTGAGCGCCTACGGGGTCAGCATCTTCTGATCCTGTTCCTCGGTACCACCCCTACCGTGACGGGCCGCCGGGTAATCCCGGCGGCCCGTTCCGTGTTTCCTGGTCCCTCGATTCAGCGTCTGGTCAGCTCAGCGCCGACCAGTACGACATGACCGTCCGGTACGTCGCACTCGATGGTGAGCACCAACTCGTCGGCTCCCTCGACCGGAAAGGTCAGTGGTTGCGACGGGCTGGCCGAGCTGGCGGACCGGGTGCCGCGTACCTGTCGGGTCATTGTGTCGTCGACCTGCTTGACCCCTACCACCGCGGTCACCCGCACGACCGACTCCCGGTCCTCCGGCGCGGCGAAGTGAGGCCGCAGGGTTACCGAGAAGTCGAGGTACCGGCGGCGCAGTGGATAGCTCACCGAGCGGGCCCGGTCGCCGGTGTTGTTGGAGGGGCAGGCCACGGTCACCGGGTGCGTCAGTCCGGCGTCGGCGAGGGCGCGCGGCAGGGGCCTGAGGTATCCGGCCCCGGTCTCGGGGTTCAACGCATCGAGGTATACCCGGCTGCCGGTCGATGCGCCGGTGGTCGGATCGGTCGGTACACCGGTGGTCGGACCCGGGGTCGCCGGCAGTGCCGGCGCCGTCTGGGCGGGCGGCGTGGCCAATGGGCCGGCCTGCTGCTTCGGCAACTGCCAGGCCAGCACTCCGACGAGGGTGCCGATCACCGTGACCCCGAGGGAAAGGACTGCCGTCTTCTCGCCGATGGTCAGGTGGTGCCAACCACGTCCGGCGCGGAGCACCCGAGCCTCCCCGGGATCAGCCACGGAACCTCACCTTCCGGAGATCGGTAAGCGAGGGTTCATTGTCCTGGAGGCGCTACGTTACCGAGACCCCGTGTAGTGACAGATTGGTGACAGCGCGCTGGTGGAACCTGTGGGATAAATGCGCCCCGATCCGTGGTCGTCCGCCGACCGACGTGAGGAGTCACAGGATGTCCTCTGACCACGTGCCGTCACCCGCCCGTCCGCTTGACCCTGCTTCCCCGCCGAAGCGGACCCGTGGTCGCGGTGTGCCGGTGGCGATTGCGGTGGCGGCACTCGCCATGGTGCTTGCTCTCGTCTCGCTGCTGGTCTCCTGGCGGGCCCTGGACCAGGCCGGCGTCGCCCGTGACATCGCCCGGGCCGGTGGTGGTGCCGAACCGTCGCAGAGTCCTGTCGCCAGGACCCCGGCCGCGCAGGACGCCATCACGGAGCCTGCCCGGGAACCGACTTCCGGCGCCGAACCCGGCACCACCGTGGAGCCGTCTCTCGATCTGCGGACCCGTTACACGGCAAAGTACGAGAAGGTGACCCTGATTCTGCGCGCGGGATGCGACTCCAGCCTCGACATCGACCTCGACAAGCCGGAGGTCAGGGTGACGAACGGGGAGGACCTCCGGTTCAGCGCCCGGTGCGGTGCGAACCCGTCCCTGTTTGCCCTGGTCAACTCAAGGGGCAGCCAGGCGGACACCCCCCTGCTCACCCCAGCGGACTGCAACGTCCGGATCGAGCGGGCCCCGATCGGCCCGGACATCACGGTGCCGGCTCGTAAGGGCGTGGTGATCTGCGTCAAGACCTCGTTGGCCGACGCCCGGCAGAGCGGCGACACCTGGAAGATGGCCCTGGTCGAGGTGACCGGTACCAGTGACGACGGGACGGTGACCATCGAGGTCACCGCCTGGGACATCCCCGGCTAGCGTCCGATTCGTGCCCGGGATGGGCGTCTCCGGTCCACCCTGACAGAATGCGGGGGCAGACCGATCCAGATGAGGAGACGCTTCTCGTGATCCGTACCCATGACGCCGGAAGCCTGCGCGCGACGGACGCCGGCAGCACGGTGACCCTCGCCGGGTGGGTGGCCCGCCGACGCGACCACGGCGGTGTCATCTTCGTCGACCTGCGGGACGCCTCCGGCGTGGTGCAGGTGGTGTTCCGCGAGGGCATGGATTCGGCGCACGCGCTGCGCAACGAGTTCTGTGTGCGGGTGACCGGTGAGGTGACCCGGCGCCCCGAGGGCAACGACAACCCCGAGCTGCCCACCGGCCAGATCGAGGTCACCGCCAGCGAGCTGGTCGTGCTCTCCGAGGCCGCGCCGCTGCCGCTGCCGGTGGACGACCAGGTCGAGGCCGGCGACGACATCCGCCTGCGGTACCGCTACCTGGACCTGCGCCGCAGCGGCCCGGCAAAGGCGATGCGGCTGCGCTCGCAGGCCAACCAGATCGCCCGGAAGGTGCTGCACGACCGCGACTTCCTGGAGATCGAGACCCCGACGCTTACCCGCTCCACCCCGGAGGGTGCCCGGGACTTCCTGGTCCCGGTCCGGTTGCAGCCTGGCAGCTGGTACGCCCTGCCGCAGTCCCCGCAGCTGTTCAAGCAGCTGCTGATGGTCGGCGGCATGGAGCGGTACTACCAGATCGCCCGCTGCTACCGGGACGAGGACTTCCGGGCCGACCGGCAGCCGGAGTTCACCCAGCTCGACATCGAGATGTCCTTCGTCACCGAGGACGACGTGATCAGCCTCGGTGAGGAGATCGTCGCCGCGCTCTGGTCCAAGCTGGCCGACCACGACATCCCCCGGCCGATTCCCCGGATCACCTGGCACGACGCGATGGCCCGGTACGGCTCCGACAAGCCGGACCTGCGCTACGGCGTGGAGCTCACCGAGCTGACCGACTACCTGCGCGGCACCGAGTTCCGGGTGTTCGCCTCGGCGATCGACGCGGGCGGGTACGTCGGCGCGGTGGTCATGCCCGGTGGCGCCAGCCAGAGCCGCAAGGAGCTGGACGGCTGGCAGGACTGGGCCAAGGCGCGCGGTGCGCGGGGCCTGGCGTACGTGGTGCTCGACGCGACCAGTGGCGAGGCGCGGGGACCGGTGGCCAAGAACCTCTCCGCCGAGCACCTGGCCGGGCTCGCCGACGCGGTCGGCGCCAAGCCCGGCGACGCGGTCTTCTTCGCCGCCAGCACGAACACCCGCGAGGCGCAGGAGTTGCTCGGCGCGGCCCGGGTGGAGATCGCCAGGCGGGCCGGGCTGGTCGACGAGAGCGCCTGGGCGTTCTGCTGGGTGGTCGACGCGCCGATGTTCGAGCCGACCTCCGACCAGGAGAACGGCTCGGCGGGCGGCTGGACGGCGGTGCACCACCCGTTCACCTCGCCGAACGCCGAGTGGATGGACCGGTTCGAGGAGGCGCCGGACCGGGCGCTGGCCTACGCGTACGACATTGTCTGCAACGGCAACGAGATCGGTGGCGGTTCGGTCCGTATCCACCGGGGCGACGTGCAGAAGCGGGTCTTCGACCTGCTCGGTATCACCCCGGAGGAGGCCCAGGACAAGTTCGGCTTCCTGCTGGACGCGTTCAAGTACGGCCCGCCGCCGCACGGCGGTATCGCGTTCGGCTGGGACCGGGTCTGCATGCTGCTCGCCGGGGCGGACTCGATCCGTGAGGTGATCGCCTTCCCGAAGACCCGGGGCGGCTACGACCCGTTGACCGGGGCGCCGACGCCGATCACCGCGCAGCAGCGTACCGAGGCGGGTGTCGACGCCAAGCCGAAGCCGGCGGCGGTACCGCACACCGGTACCGCCGGTCCGGCCGCCCCGGTCGCCGACCCGGTCTGAATCGCCGACCCGGTCTGACCGGCCACGACCCCACCTGTCGGCGTTGATCATGAAGTTGTTGTCGTCCGGTACGGCGTGTCGGGGCAATAACTTCATGATCAACGCGGTGGGGCGGTGGGGCGGATGACGCTGCTTGTGGTGGGTGCCAGCGGGCACCTCGGTGGCGAGGTGTGCCGGCGGGCACTCGCGGCGGGGGAGCACGTCGTCGGGACGTACCACCGGCAGGCCGCGCCCATCGACGGCGTCGACTGGCGGCGGCTGGACGTGCGCGACGGCGCCGCGGTGCGGACGCTGGTCACGACGGTGCGCCCGAACGCGGTGGTGGGCAGCGCCTACGTGTACGCCGACTGGACGGTCACCGCGGACGGCGCGGCCCACGTCGCGGCAGCCGCCGCCGAGGTGGGCGCCCGGCTGGTGCACATCTCCAGCGACGCGCTGCACGGCGGCCGGCCGCAGCCGTACCCCGACGACGAACCGCCCTCGCCGATCTTCCCGTACGGCGCCGCGAAGGCGGCGGCCGAGACCGCGGTACGCCTGGTCGACCCGACCGCCGCGCTGGTCCGCACCTCGCTGATCCTCGGGGACGAGCAGAGTAGGCAGATCCGGCTCTGCCTGGACGCCCTCGCCGGCCGGGCAGCCCTCTACACCGACGAGATCCGTTGCCCGGTGGGCGTGGACGATCTGGCGGCGGCGGTCCTGGAGTTGGTGGCCGGTGACTACGCGGGCCCCCTCAACGCCGGTGGCCCGGACGAGGTGAGCCGGCTGGACCTGGGTCGGTTGGTGGCCCGCCGGTACGGGCTGGACACCCGGGGGCTGCGCACGACGACCATCGCCGAGTCCGGAGCGGGCGTCCGGCCGAGATCCGGTTGACCGGGGTACGGGCCGCCGAGGTGCTGAAGACCCGGTTGCGCGGCGCCGCCGAACTCCTGGCCAACTGACTCGCAGGCGACACGTGGTCGCTGATCTCGCCGCACCGTAGATGCAAAGAACTTGTGCATGGTTTCTATGCACAGTTATTGTGCATCTATGTCTGAGAACGACGACCAGCGGACCGTCCACCTCGACAGCCGGCAGATCCGGGTGCTCGCCCACCCGCTGCGGATCCGGCTGCTCGGCATCCTGCGGGCCGAGGGCCCGGCCACCGCGACGATGCTCGCCCGCACCCTGGACACCAACACCGGAGCCACCAGCTACCACCTGCGCCAACTCGCCGACGTCGGGCTCGTCGCCGAGGACCCGGACCGGGGTACCGCCCGGCAACGGTGGTGGCGGGCCGCACACCACCTGAGCTCGTGGGAGCCCACCGACTTCGACCACGACCCGGACGCCCGCGCCGCCGCCGAGTGGATCCAGGCCGACCAGGTACGCATCCTCGCCGAGCAGGCCGACCGGTGGCTGGCCGTCCAGCACGACTACTCACGCGACTGGCGTGACGTCGCCGGCATGGGGGACACCCTGCTGACCCTGGGCCCGCGCCGGCTGCGCACGCTCACCGACGAGCTGTGGCAGGTGATCGAGCGGTACCAGGACAACCCCGCGCCGGACGACGAGGACGCCCAGCAGGTGGTGCTCTTCCTCGCCGGGTACCCGCGTCCCCGGGACGACCGGTGAGCGCGCTGACCGTCCGGCAGGTCCGCCAGCGCTACCTGACCCTGCACGGCCTGCGCTGGCTCCCGGTCGGGCTGCTCTTCCCGGTGATGATCCTGTTGATGCAGGAGCGGGGCCTCTCTCTGGCCCAGATCGGCCTGGTCGTGGCCGCCCAGGGGGTGGTCGTGCTGGCGCTGGAACTGCCCACCGGCGGGATCGCCGACGCGCTCGGCCGCCGACCGGTGCTGCTCGCTGCCGCCGGTCTGCACCTGGCCGCGCTGCTGCTCTTCGCCGTCGCCGACACCGTCACCCTGTTTCTGCTCGTCTTCTTCCTTCAGGGCGTGCACCGGGCCCTGGACAGCGGTCCACTCGACTCCTGGTACGTCGACACCGCGCTCGCCGCCGACCCGGCCGCCGACTTCGAGGGTGGCCTCAGTGCCGGGGAAGTGGTCACCGGGCTGGCCATCGGCGCCGGCGCCCTGCTCAGCGGGGCCCTGGTGGCGATCGGCCCGGTCGGCCCGGTGAGCGCCTTGACCGTTCCGGTCCTGGTCGCCGCAGTCCTGCAACTGGTCTCACTGGTTGCGCACCTGCTGCTGCTCACCGAGGGGAGTCCGGAGGCCGGTCGGGCGGCGCTCGGTACCTCGCTGCGGGCCGTGCCGGCCACCATCGGCGGTGCGCTCGGGCTGCTGCGTCGGTCCCGGGTGCTGATGGCCCTGGTCGGTGTCGAGTTGTTCTGGGGGTTCGGCATGGTGACCTTCGAAGGGCTGCTGCCGGTCCGGCTCGCCGAGGTGGTCGGTGACCCGGACCGGGCCGCGATCCTGCTCGGGCCGGCCAGTGCGGCCGCCTGGCTCGCCTCGGCCGCCGGTGCCGCGCTCGCCGTACCGGTCAGCCGGTGGATCGGGGCCGCCCCGACCGCCGCCCTGCTGCACATCCTGCAGGGCGGCACGGTGGTCGGGATGGCCCTGCTGGCCGGGCCGGTGGGCATCCTCATCGCCTACCTCGCCTGTTACGCGGTGCACGGTGCGGCCAACCCGCTGCACATGGGGCTGTTGCACCGCCAGGTCGACGGGCCGTACCGGACCAGCGTGGTCTCGCTCAACTCGATGGTCTCGCTGCCGGCGGGAGCGCTCGGCGGGGTGCTGTTGACCGCCCTGGCCGGGGCGACCACCGTCAGCACCGCCCTGCTCGCCGGAGCCGTCGTGCTCGCCTGCGCCGCACCGCTCTACCTGCCCGCCTGGCGGGCAGGCCGGCGGGTGACCGGGCCGGTCGGGGACGGGAGCCAGGCCGGGGACGGGGAAGGGCCCCCGGTGGAACTCAAGTTGGTTAACCGGGGGCCCTTCCTCTACCAAAAGCGATAACGGGGGGCCCTTCCTTACACTGCCCCGTCCAGGGTGGAGATTGACGATCGGTCCGTTTGGGTACATCGGGGTCGACCTACTGGTAACCCCCACCGGAGGACTGGAATGCTCGCCATCGCTGCGGCTGTCGTCTTTGGTTTCGCGCTCCTGCTCGACCTGCTCAACAGCAATCTCGGTGCGCCGGACCTGTTCAACTGGCAGACCCTCACCCTGATCGGGCTGCTGCTGCTCTCGCTCTACCTGGCCGGGGTGGGTCGGGGCGCCGGACGGACCGGCGGCGGTGGCGGCCGCTGGTACCGGGGCCGCCGACCGGGTCGCGGCTGACCCGAACTGATCATCACCGGCCCGGCCCACGCCGCGTTTTCGTCGCCCGTGGGCCGGGCCGGTACTGTCTGCGTGATGGAGTCCGACGCCCTCTTCTCCCTCGCCGAGCCGGGCGAGGCGCGTGGCGTGCCCACCGGTACGGTGCGTGCCGACGGTTTTACGGCACCGGACCGGAACTCTCCGCTGCCGGTCCGAATGCGCCCGGTGACGATCGATGAGCTGGTCGGCCAGGAACACCTGCTCGCCCCCGGTTCCCCGCTGCGCCAGCTGGTGACCGGCACCAGCCCGATGTCGGTGATCCTCTGGGGGCCACCCGGGTGCGGCAAGACCACCATCGCCCACCTGGTGGCCGGGGCCACCGACCGCCGGTTCGTCGCCATGTCGGCGCTGTCGGCCGGGGTCAAGGACGTCCGCGCGGTGATCGAGACCGCGCGCCGCGAGCGGCGGGCCGGCGGCCGGCCCACCGTCCTCTTCATCGACGAGGTGCACCGCTTCAGCAAGACCCAGCAGGACTCGTTGCTCGCTGCCGTCGAGGACCGGACGGTCACCCTGCTCGCTGCGACCACCGAGAACCCGTACTTCTCGGTCATCTCCCCGCTGCTGTCCCGCTGCGTGCTGCTCACTCTGCAACCGCTGACCGACGACGCGGTACGCGGCCTGCTGCGCCGCGCGGTCACCGACGAGCGTGGGCTGGGTGGCGCGGTCACGCTCGCCGCCGACGCCGAGGACCACCTGGTACGTCTCGCCGGCGGCGACGTCCGCAAGGCACTGACCGCCCTGGAGGCGGCGGCCGGTTCCGCGCTGGCGCTCGACGCCGCGCAGATCGACCTTGCCGTTGCCGAGCGGGCGGTGGACGTGGCGGCGGTCCGCTACGACCGTGACGGTGACGCCCACTACGACGTGACCAGCGCGTTCATCAAGAGCATGCGCGGTTCGGACGTGGATGCCGCCCTGCACTGGCTGGCCCGGATGCTGGTGGCCGGGGAGGACGCCCGGTTCATCGCCCGCCGGCTGGTGATTTTCGCCAGCGAGGACGTCGGCATGGCCGACCCGAGTGCGCTCAGCGTGGCGACCGCCGCCGCGCACGCGGTGGAGTACGTCGGTCTGCCCGAGGCCCAGCTCAACCTGGCCCACGCGGTGATCCACCTGGCCACCGCGCCCAAGTCGAACTCGGCGACCACCGCGATCGGGGCGGCCATCGCCGACGTCCGGGCCGGCCGGGGCGGCGGGGTGCCCCGCTCCCTGCGGGACGCCCACTACTCGGGCGCCCGGGGCCTCGGGCACGGCCGGGGCTACCGGTACCCGCACGACGACCACCGGGGCGTGGTGACGCAGCAGTACGCCCCGGACGACCTGGTTGGGGTCGACTACTACCAGCCGAGCGGGCACGGGGCGGAACGCGCGGTGGCCGGCCGGCTGCCGTTGCTGCGCCGGATCGTGCGCGGGCAGGGACCGAATCCGGCGACGGACACCCCGGCCAGGGCTGGGACGGGTACGCCGGCCAGGGCCGAGATGGACACCCCGGCCAGGGCTGGGACGGGTACGCCGGCCAGGACCGGGGACATGGCGCCGGCCGACGACCGGCCCGCGACTGGCGACGCGACAGGCGAGGACGGCAGCGAAGCTGCCGGAAAGGAACACCAGTGAGAGGGCGGGGCTCCGACCGACCGGAGGATGGTACCGACGACCTGCGGGACGGGCGTACCAAGGGACGCCGGTGGGGCAGGGGGAGGAGCGAGGAGCCGGCCGAGGAGCCGGTCAGCGCCGAGGAACTCGGCTGGATCGACGACCTCCGGACAGCCAAGCAGCAGCGTACCGAGCTGGGGCCGGACGGCGGCGCCGCCGCCGGGCCGTGGCCCGGTGAGCCGGTCCGGCCGGCGGGCCACCCGCGTCCCCCGCAGTCCCCGGCACCCCGGGTGCCCGACGCTCCCGCACCGCCGCCCCCCGCCGCAGCGCCGGGGTCGGAGCGGCGACCGGCTCCACCGCGTACCCCGCCCGCACCGCCGCCCGCCGTCAGCCGGCCGGGTGACCGGGACGCCGGCCCCGAACCGACCGGCGAGGTGACCGGCCCGGTCGGTGCCGGTGGCCGCCGCCGGGTACCCGACACCAGCGGACCCGGCCTGGATCCCCGCACCGGGGGTATGCCCGTCGTGCCGCAGTCCGGTAACGCGCCGGTACCGCCGGTGGTACCGCGTTCGGGTAACGCGCCGGTGCCCCCGGTGGTGCCGCAGTCCGGTAACGCGTCGGCGCCGCCGGTGGTGTCACGTCCGCCCGGCGCTCCGGTGCCGCGTCCGGGAACCGTGCCGGTACCGCCTGCCGCCGACGCCGCCCCCGGCCGGTCCGGGCGGCGCCCGACGGACGAGCCCGCCGCTACGGATGGCACCACACCCCGCCCGGCTGCCCGCGCAGCGGTGCCGCCGCCGGTCGCGGGCCGGGCGGCGCCACCTCAGCCCGGTCCGTCGCCACGTCCCGCGCCGGTACCACCCCGCGCCGCTGGACCCACCAACGCGGGCCGGACCAGTCCGGAGGTGTCGGGGGAGATCCCGGGGCGGCGTCGGTCGGATCCGGAGGTGTCGGGGGAGATCCCGGGGCGGCGTCGGTCGGATCCCGAGGCGTCCGGTGAGATCCCGGGGCGCCCGGCAGCGAGGCCGGGTCAGCCGCCTGCCGCGCCGGGGCCCCGCGCGGCCGGTTCGGCACCTCCAGCACCCGGGCCGGTGACCGGTTCGGCGCGTCCGCCCGCACCCGTGGTGGCCCGGGCCGCCGCGCCGGTGGGCCGGCCACCGGGTGCGCCCACCGACGAGCCGTCCGGAGCGCCGGCCCGGCCCGCCGGCCCCGGCACCCCGCCCCGACCGGCATACCGCGCCGGTACCCCGGACGACCCGACCACCAGCGGCCCGGTGCCGGTCCGCGCCGCTGCCGTCGTACCCCCGCCGGTATCCGGCGGCCCGGCCGGCCCGGCGGCAGTCGGCGGTCCCGAGCTGCGGCGGGGGGCCAGTGACGACCCGGAGTGGGAGCCGGACGTCTCCCCCCGACCGGCGACCGGTGGCGCCTTCCAGGTCGCCCGTTCCGAGTTGCGCCGCCAGATGCGGGAGCGGCGCCGGCTGCGGATGGGTGTCCTGGCGCTGGTCAGCGTGATCCTGCTCGGCGCGCTACCGCTCTACTTCGGCGTCCGGGCGCTGAGCCGGGACCCGGTCTTCGACTCGCTCGACGCGCTGGACGTGCCCGCCTGGGCGGCGACGGAGACCGAGGACGCCATGTCGGGCAGCCGGTGGTGCCTGCTCGACTGCCGGCTGCGGGAGCGGACCGTGCAGTCGCAGCGCCCGCCGGAGGAGACCGCCCGGGTGTACGAGCGGGCGCTGACCGAGGCGGGCTGGCGCCCCTGGAAGGTCAGCCGCTGCCCGGAGCAGCCAACCAAGGGGCGGTACACCTGCTGGCGGCAGGACGAGCTGACCCTCGACCTCTGGGTACGCGAGCCGACCTGCGCCGTCGCCCAGGAGTCGGCCGCCCTGCCGGTGGAGCCGACCCCCACTCCGCCGGCTGAGGCCGCGACGTGCGAGGGGTCGCTGGTGTCGGTCAAGGTGCGCAACGCCATCGACGACGAGCGGATCGGTCCGCAGCCGAGTACCGATCCGTCGCTCACCGGTGAGGATCCGTTCCCGATCATCACCGAGGATCCGTTGGAGGACGTGACACCGTCACCGTCGTGAGGCCATCGGACATCACGGACGGTAGGGTCTGGGGCTGGTGCCGGGATCGCCCGTCGCCGGCTGCGGTCCTGCCCAGGCGTGGACGGTGCCGGGCAGGCTTGGCGGGTGGGTAGGACGGTCGTGCGTTCCGGGATGTCCGGTGGGCGGAACAATTCTGTAGGAGGACAGGCGTGGATGGTGGACAGGTCGCTGCGCTGATCGCGGCCGGCGCGTTCCTGATGCTCGTGCTCGTGCTGGCGGTGCCGATCCTTCGGCTGCGGCACACCGTGGACGCGGCGACCCGGGCGATCAACGATCTCAACGACCGCACCGCGCCGCTGCTCGGTAACGTCAACACCACGGTGGAGAACGTCAACACCGCGCTCAACCAGGTGCACACCTCGCTCGACGGGGTGAACCTCCAGCTTGCGAAGATCGACACGATGACCGGGCACGCGCAGAACGTCACCGCCAACGTGGCCAACCTCGCCACGGTGATCTCCGCTGCCGCCGCGAACCCGCTGATCAAGGTGGCCGCGTTCGGGTTCGGTGTCCGCAAGGCCGCCGCCGCCCGCCGGCACGCGGAGACCGAGCGCGAGGTCCGCGACACCATCAAGCAGCAGCGCCGCGCCGCCAAGCGGGCCAACCGCTGATCCGGCCGGCTGCGGGCACGACAGGAGAATGAGGCCATGAGGCGCTTGCTGTGGTTGGGCGTGGGGCTCGCTGTGGGTGCGCTGGTGGTGCGGAAGATGACCCGTACCGCGCAGGCGTGCACCCCGGGCGGGATCGCGCATTCGTTGACCGAATCCGCTGGCGGACTGGTCGAGTCGCTGCGAAGCTTCGTCGACGATGTCCGCGAGGGGATGGCCGAGCGGGAGCAGCAGATCCACGAGGCGTTCGCCCAGGGCGTGGCGTACGACGACCAGTTCGCCGAGCTGCGGGAGGACCCGCGCATCGGTGACCGAGAGATCTTTCCGGAGGAGCACCAGCGATGAAGACGGCGGAGATCAAGCGGCGGTATCTCGCCCACTTCGAGGCGAACGGCCATGCCGTGGTGCCGTCCGCTCCGCTGCCCGCCATCAGCGACCCGAACCTGCTGTTCATCAACGCCGGCATGGTGCAGTTCGTGCCCTACTTCCTGGGCCAGCAGACCCCGCCGTACCCGCGCGCGGTCAGTGTGCAGAAGTGCATCCGTACCCCGGACATCGATGAGGTCGGCAAGACCAGCCGGCACGGCACGTTCTTCCAGATGAACGGCAACTTCTCCTTCGGCGACTACTTCAAGGCCGGGGCGATCCCGCTGGCCTGGGAGCTGTCCACCAAGCCGGTCGCCGAGGGCGGCTTCGGGCTGGACCCGGAGCGGATCTGGGCGACGGTGTACCTCGACGACGACGAGGCGTACCAGATCTGGCGTTCCGTCGGGGTACCGGCGGAGCGGATCGTCCGCCGGGGCAAGAAGGACAACTTCTGGTCCATGGGCATCCCCGGCCCGGCCGGTCCCTGCTCCGAGCTGTACTACGACCGGGGCCCCGCCTACGGGCGCGAGGGCGGCCCGGAGGTCGACGAGGACCGCTACCTGGAGTACTGGAACCTCGTCTTCATGCAGTACGAGATCGCCGACGTGGTCGACAAGGAGACCTTCCGGATCGTCGGTGACCTGCCCAAGAAGAACATCGACACGGGCATGGGCCTGGAGCGGATCGCCTCGATCCTGCAGGGCGTCGACAACCTGTACGAGATCGACGAGGTCAAGCCGATCCTGGACCGGGCCTCGGAGCTGACCGGCAAGCGGTACGGCGCGCACTCCGGCCACGCGGCCAGCGAGTCGCACCCGGACGACGTGCGGCTGCGGGTGATCGCCGACCACGTGCGGACCGCGCTGATGCTGATCGGTGACGGGGTCACCCCGTCGAACGAGGGGCGCGGCTACGTGCTGCGCCGGATCATGCGCCGGGCGATCCGGTCGGTCCGCCTGCTCGGGTACGGCGACCGGGCGCTGCCCGAGCTGCTGCCGGTGGCCCGGGACTGCATGTCCCCGTCCTATCCCGAGCTGGCCTCCGACTTCGACCGGATCTCGCAGTACGCGTACGCCGAGGAGGACGCCTTCCTGGCCACGCTGCGCGCCGGGACGACGATCCTGGACACGGCGATCGCCGAGACCAAGTCGGCCGGGAAGTCGGCGCTCTCCGGTGACAAGGCGTTCCAGCTGCACGACACGTACGGCTTCCCGATCGACCTGACCCTGGAGATCGCCGCCGAGCAGGGGCTGAAGGTCGACGCGGAGGGCTTCCGCCGGCTGATGGCCGACCAGCGGGCCCGGGCCAAGGCGGACGCGGCGGCCCGCAAGACCGGGCACACCGACCTGTCGGCGTACCGCACGGTGCTGGACGCGGGCGGCCCGGTGGAGTTCACCGGCTACACCGAGGTGTCCCGCGAGTCGCGGGTCCGCGCGGTGCTCGCCGGGGGCGGTCGGGTCGAGGCGGCGGTCGAGGGCGACACCATCGAGTTGGTGCTCGACGCCACCCCGTTCTACGCCGAGGGCGGTGGTCAGCAGCCCGACCTGGGTCTGATCACGGTCGGCGGCGGGCAGGTCGAGGTGCTCGACGTGCAGCAGCCGGTACCGGGCCTGATCGTGCACCGGGCCCGGGTGGTCCGGGGTGAGGTACGCAGCGGCGAGTCCGGGTACGCCGAGATCGACGTGACCCGCCGTCGGGCGATCTCCCGCTCGCACACCGCGACGCACCTGGTGCACCAGACCATGCGGAACTTCCTCGGCGAGTCGGCGACCCAGGCGGGTTCGCTGAACGCCCCGGGTCGGCTGCGGTTCGACTTCAACACCCCGACCGGGGTCGCGCCCAGCGTGCTGCACGACGTCGAGCAGCAGGTAAACGAGGTGCTCCTGGCCGACCTGGAGGTGCACGCCTTCATCACCAGCCAGGAGGAGGCGCGGCGGCTCGGCGCGATGGCGCTGTTCGGCGAGAAGTACGGCGAGGAGGTCCGGGTCGTCGAGGTGGGTGACTACGCCCGGGAGCTGTGCGGCGGTACCCACGTGTCCCGCTCCGGCCAGCTCGGCCTGGTGAAGATCCTCTCCGAGTCGTCGATCGGTTCCGGGGTACGCCGGGTCGAGGCGCTGGTCGGCATCGACGCGTTCCGGTTCCTGGCCAAGGAGCACCTGCTGGTGTCCCGGCTGGCCGAGCTGTACCGGGTGCCGGGCGACCAGGTCGCCGACCGGGTGGAGCAGACCATCACCCAGCTCCGCGACGCCGAGAAGGAGCTGGAGAAGCTCCGCGCCCAGATGGTGCTGGGCGGCGCGGCGGCGCTCGCCGGGCAGGCGGTCGACGTGCGCGGGGTCGCCTACGTCGGCACCGAGGCACCGGAGGGCGCGGCCGGCAACGACGTGCGTACCCTCGCCCAGGAGATCCGCGGCAAGATCGACCCGGCCCGTCCGGCGGTCGTCGCGGTGGCCGCCCGGGCCAATGGCAAGGCGTCGCTGGTGGTGGCGCTGAACGCGGCGGCCAAGGGGCGCGGCCTGTCGGCCGCCGACCTGGTCAAGGCGGCCTTCTCCGGTCGGGGCGGCGGCAACGCCGACCTGGCCCAGGGTGGCGGCCTGCCGGCCGCCGAGGCGCCGAAGTTGCTGGCCACCGTCGAGAAGGCGATCGCCGACGCGTGAGTGGTCTGTCCCGAGGGGTACGCCTCGGCGTGGATGTCGGCCAGGTCCGGGTCGGAGTCGCGCGCTCCGATCCGGACGGCATCCTCGCCACCCCGCTGGTGACCGTCGCCCGTGACCTGACCGCCGACGCCGACAAGGTGCCGGCCGACATGGCGGAACTGGCCCGTCTGGTCGAGGAGTACGCCGCCGTCGAGGTGGTTGTCGGCCTGCCGGTGAACCTGGCCGGGAAGGAGGGCCCGGCGGCCCAGCAGGTACGCGCCTACGCTGACCGACTGGCTGATGTAATACTGCCTGTTCCGGTCACGCTGAAGGACGAGAGGATGTCCACGGTCGTGGCATCTCGTAGGCTGGCAGAGCGTGGCGTCCGGGGGAAGCGTCAGCGCGCGGTGGTCGACCAGGCGGCTGCCGTGGAGATCCTGCAGAGCTGGCTAGACGGGCAGCGGAGGCGGACCTGATGATCGACGAGCTGGACGACGCGTTCGACGAACGCGAGCGGGAGCGTGAACGGGAGCGGGAGCGCGGCGACAAGGGCCGGCACCGCCGCGCCTACGTGGAGAACCGCCGCAAGCGGGGGGAGGGTAAGGCCGGTGGCCGGGGGAAGACCTTCTTCGCCCTGCTGATGACCCTGGTCCTGCTCGGCACGCTCGGCGGCGGCATCTGGTACGGCTACGACCGGATCCAGGGCTTCTTCACCGCCGCTGACTATTCCGGCGGCGGCACCGGCGAGGTGGTCGTCGAGGTGAAGGCCGGGCACACCGCCACCGACATCGCCAACACCCTCTACTCGGCCGGCGTGGTCAAGAGCGCCAAGGCGTTCATCGAGGCGGCCACCGAGAACTCCCGCAGCAAGGGCATCCAGGCCGGGTCCTACAAGCTGCGCAAGCAGATGCGCGCGGCGGACGCGCTTGCCATGCTGCTCGACCCGAAGAGTCGGGTGGTCAACGGGGTGATCATCCCCGAGGGGACCACCGCCAAGCGGACCTACCTGCTGCTGGAGAAGGCCACCAAGATTCCGGTCGCGGAGTTCGAGAAGGCGGCGAAGGATCCGCTGGCCCTCGGCGTGCCGGACTTCTGGTTCAAGCGCAGCGACGGCAAGAAGGTCGCCCCGTCGATCGAGGGCTTCCTCTTCCCCTCCACCTACGAGATCCCGCCGAAGGCGGACGCGGCGAGCATCCTCAAGCTGATGGTGGACAACTTCCTCACGGTCGCCGGGGAGATGGAGTTCGCCGACCGGGTGCAGAAGGAGCGCGGCGGCATCACCCCGTACGAGGCGTTGATCGTGGCGTCCCTCGCGCAGGCCGAGGCGGGCAACAAGGACGACCTGGGCAAGGTCGCCCGGGTGGCCTACAACCGGCTGTACGGCGAGTTCCCCTGCAACTGCCTGGAGATGGACGTCACGGTCAACTACTACCTGGAGCTGACCGGGCAGAAGACCAAGACCTCCAAGCAGATGACCCAGGCGGACATGGACAACCCGAAGAACCCGTACAACCGAAAGCTGCCCGGCATGATCCCGACCCCGATCAACAACCCGGGTAAGCAGGCCATGGAAGGGGCGATGGACCCGCCGCCCGGCAAGTGGCTCTACTTCGTGGCCATTGACGACAAGGGGCACTCGGCGTTCGCCGATACCTACGAGCAGCACCGGAAGAACGAGGCGAAGGCCAAGGAGAACGGGATCATCTGAGATGACCGCTGTGCGGCGGGCGGCGGTCCTTGGTAAGCCGATCGCCCACTCGCTCTCCCCGGTGATCCACAACGCCGGTTACGCGGCGGCCGGGTTGACCGGCTGGTCGTACACCGCGATCGAGTGCGCCGAGGCGGAGCTGCCCGGCCTGGTCGCCGGCCTGGGCCCGGAGTGGGCCGGGCTGTCGCTGACCATGCCACTCAAGGAGGTGGCGCTCGCGGTGGCCGACGAGGTCGCGCCGGTCGCGGTCGCCGCCGGTGCGGCCAACACGCTGGTACGCCGGCCCGACGGCTCCTGGTACGCCGACAACACCGACGTGCCGGGCATGGTCGACGTGCTCACCGGGGCCGGTGTGCGTACCGGCGGCACGGTGACCGTGCTCGGTGCGGGCGGTACCGCCCGGGCGGCCCTGGCCGCGGCCGCCCGGCTCGGTGCCGAGTCGGTGACCGTGGTGGCCCGCCGGGCGGCGGCGATCGAGGAGCTGCGTCCGATGGCCGCCACCCTCGGGGTGAAACTGGCCGGCGCGGACTGGGCCGACGCGACCGCGCACACCGGCGCCGACGTGGTGATCTCCACGGTGCCGAAGGGGGTGGCCGACCCGCTGGCCGGCTCGGTCGGCTGGCAGCCGGGGACGGTCTTCTTCGACGCGCTCTACGACCCGTGGCCGACCCCGCTCGCCGCCGCCGCGCAGGCTGCCGGGGTCCGGGTGGTCTCCGGGCTGGACCTGCTGCTGGCCCAGGCACTCGGCCAGTTCACCCACTTCACCGGGGTATCCGCGCCCCGGGCGGCGATGGCCGCCGCCCTGGCCGCCGCCCGCTGACCGCGGGTGTCCGGGCGCCAGGCCGGGGTGTCGGGGCCGCACCAGGCGTACATCCGCAGGTCGGTGACCTGTAACCCGCAGCGGGTCCACGGTTATGGTCTGGTCCTTAACCTCCTGGCATGTCGAAGTCCGCTGAACTGCTCCGGCGCCGTCCCCGGCCCCGGAGCATCGCCGCGCTGACCGCGCTTGCCCTCGCCGGCGGCACGCTCGCCGCCGTCAACCTGACCACCTCCGCCGCCGCCGAACCCGGTGACGTCATCGTCAACGAGAACTTCTCCAGCGGCACCCTGCCCGCCGGCTGGCGGGCGATCGACGGGGAGTGGAAGGTCGAGAACGGCCGGCTGCGTGGCGCCACCACCAGTGGCACCAAGAAGATCACCTTCGGTCGGCACCTGACCGACTTCCGCTTCGAGGCCACGGTACGGTTCGAGGCCGTCAACGAGGCCACCCGGTGGACCGCCCTCGGCCTGGATGTGCCGGCCGACGGTCGTACCCCGTGGTGGATCGCCACCATGCGCAGCGGCACCACGGCCGCCAACGGCCTGGAGTTCGCGCAGCTCACCACCGCCAACGCCTGGAACGTCACGAACACCGGTTCGGCGCCGTACCCGGCCGGCACCGGGCGGGACATCAAGGTCGCCATCGAGGTGCACGGCAACCAGGCCCGCTGGTTCTTCGACGGCCGGCAGTTGCTGCGCACCACCAGCCTGGCCCGGTCCGCCGACGGTGGTCAGGCGTTGATCGTCAACGGCAGCACCGTCTCCTTCGACGACGTCCGGGTCACCGAACTGCCGCCGAACGGGTTCCTCCGGCCGGCCGGCAGCCCGGTCACGGTGATCGCGCACCGGGGCGCCTCATCGGCCGCCCCGGAGAACACCCTGGTCGCCCAGGAGGTGGCCCGCCGGGCCGGCGCCGACTTTATCGAGAACGACGTCCAGCCCAGCAAGGACGGCATCCCGTTCGTGCTGCACGACGGCACCGTCGACCGCACCACCGAGGGCACCGGCTCGATCCGGAACCTGACCGCTGCCCAGCTCAAGGCCCTCGACGCCGGTTCCTGGTTCGCCCCGCAGTACACCGGCCTCCGGCTGCCCACCCTCGCCGAGCAGTTGGCCGACCTGCGTACCCGGGGCGGCAACCTGCTGCTGGAGATCAAGGGCGCGCACACCCGGGACGAGGTGGCGACAATCGTCGAGGTGATCCGGGCCGAGCAGATGACCGGTCGGGTCTTCGTCCAGAGCTTCGAGGTCGACGCGCTCCGGTACACCTACGAACTCGCTCCCGAACTGCCGATCGGTCTGCTGCGCGGCAGCCTGGACGCCGACCCGGTTGCGCTGGCGAAGGAACTGCACCTGACCGCGTACAACCCAGCCGCCGGGGCGCTGCTCGGCCGGCCGGGGATCGTCACCGACCTGCACGCCGCCGGGGTCGCGGTGATGGCCTGGACGGTCAACTCGGCCGTCCAGTGGCAGCAGCTTGAGCGGATCGGCACCGACGGCATCATCACCGACCGCCCGGCCGAGCTGGCCGGCTGGAACGCCGCGCTGATGCAGGGTGCCGCCGCCGAGCCGGCTGTGGCGATCGCCTCGCCGGTCGACCGGGCCGAACTGGACCGGGCCCAGCAGCCGATCCTCGCCGTGACCCGCGCCGCCGTCGACACGCTGACGGTCACCCTGGACGGCGCGCCGGTCGAGCCGGGCAAGCCGCTGGACCTGACCAAGCTGGCTGCCGGGGCGCACACCATCAAGGCCGAGGGGACCGGTCCGGCCGGTACGGTCTCGGCGACCGCCACCTTCACCGTGAAGGTGACCCGGGCCGGGCTCGCCCACCTCATCCTCAACTCGGGTGCCGACGCGCCCACCCTCCAGGTGCTGACCGCGCACCTGGCCGGTGGCCGGTACGCCGAACTCGCCGTGCACGCCGAACGGCAGGCCGGTCTGTCCCTCGACCGGGCGGTGGCCGCCACCATCGCCGCCGACGCCCGCGTCCTCGCCGCCAACTGATCACCTCTGCCGGTACCGGCCCGGGGCTGCCCGGGCCGGTACCGGCCTTTCCGCCCGGAAGGTCCGCAGACCCGACCTCTGGACGAAGACGGAGCGGCGGGCGACCGCCTCGCCGTTGGCCCTGATCTCGTACCCGTCGAGCCAGACCCACCCGTCGTAGGTGATCCAGTCCTGCTGCACCCGGATCAGCCGGAAGAGGATCGGCGTGACGAACTGGACGCTTGCCGCCCGGGTGAGGTGAAGGACGTCTCCGGCCCGCAGGTCGGTCATGTCCGTCGGCTCCGGCGCCAGGCGATGATCCGGGCCCGGGCAACGGCCACCCGGGGACACCACCCGTCGGGGCCGCACTTCGCGCAGCGGTTGTGGACGTGGAAGTCGAGGCAGTACCCGGCCAACTGCACCTCGAACGGCACCTCCCTCACCGCCGGGCTCCGTCTCCGGCTGGATTGAATCGCCAGACCCTCATCGGAAGCCTCCTGTTCCTGAGCGTGTACGGCCCACCGCAGAGGGTAAGTCAACTCGTTCAACACGTACAAGACGTCTAGGACGTACTGCAAGTATCGGCCGTCCTGGACGTTTGTGAAGGTGCGGAGATGGTCGATCCCATGAATCCGACGCCGCTCTACGTGCAGCTTGCCGACGTACTTGCTGCCCAGATCGGTGCAGGGGAACTGCGGCCGAGGCAGCCGTTGCCCAGTGAGACGCAACTACGCCAGACGTACGGGGTGGCGCGCGGGACGGTGCGGGCGGCGGTCGCACTGCTCAGAGAACGTGGGCTGGTGGTCACGCTGCCGCAACGGGGGACCTACGTGGCGGAGCCCGCGCCCGGCGAATAGCGGCCGGCGTAAGGGGACTGTTCGCCAGAGCTGCGGTTGTTCCTGGCTCCCAACGGGATGCGCCGGCAGGACGCCGCCCGCCCGCGCTTCCCGTTGGTGCCCCTGAGCCTCGCGGTTTCCAGGATGTCGGGGTGTCCCAGTGCGCGGGTCACCCCGACATCCTGGAAACCGAGTCGATCAAGGGACGCGGTGCCGGTCAACAGGAGCCGGTCACGAGCGGCGGCGGGGCCGGCGAACCCGGTCCGGCGTTCGGCGGGCGCGGCGATCGTGGGACACCTGGCGCAGCTTCTCGTGCCAGGCGGGTGTGGTCGCCGGGTCGACAATCCGAGCCACCGTGCGATCGGTCGACGACCGGCGGTGCTGAGGGCCGGGCACGTACGGGAAGATCGCGCTGTGCCACTCGCCGTTTCCGCAGGTTGCCGTCCCGCAGCCAGGCTTCTCGTAGGTGAGCCGCTGGCGTCTCAATCCTGTCTTTCTCACCGATTTCGGTGGGCTGGTCCGAAGGGCGGTCATGAGTTCCGAGGAGAAGAAACTCTGGAAGATCCAGATCGCGGTTCTGGCGACCCAGTAGGTTGCTGCCGTGAGCGACGCTGTCGGTCACGCAACGTGCCCCGACGATGATCATGCGGGCAGTTGCCCCGTCCCCTGGTTCCTCATCGTCACGGATGGCGACTCGCTGAGTCATCGGGAACGTCGCGACCTGGAGGAACTATTACGGATGCCGGACATGCCCGACCCCCCCCCAGAAGGCGCGTGAACTCGGCCGTCCTGGCGACGTGAGTGGTAGCTGTTGACGGGAAATTGACAGTTGTCAGTGGGAATGTCGTACCCGGGCGGGAGAATGCGGACTCGGCTCACCCTGGGGAGGCGAGGTGCACCGAGTCCGCTCGTACCGGCGCCGGGACGGCACCCGGGTCAGATCGCACCTGCGTAGATCGAGCGGTCGGTCCCGGGCCTCCGCCCGGCGTCGTCGCCCGACTCGGCGGGACAGCGGCGGCCTCGACTACCGGCTGCTGCTCGGCGCCTTCGTTGCCGTGCTGACCGTGGTCGTGGTGCTCGCGGTCGTCGAGTTCGTCCAGCGGCATCCGGTCTGGTCGGCGTTCATCGGTCTCGTCCTGGTGTCCGGCGCCGTGGCGGTGGTCCGGTTCATTCGTCGGGAGCAGGCCCGCCGGGCCGCCGAGCAGGCCGAACGGGACCGCCGCATCGGCGTCACCGACGCGATGACCGGTACGGAGTTCGAGCACTGGTTCGGCCGGCTGCTGGCGGCGTCGGGCTGTACCGGCGTCACGGTCTGCGGTGGGGCCGGTGACCGGGGCGCGGACATCCTGGCCACCGCGCCGGACGGCCGCCGGGTCGTGGTGCAGTGCAAGCGGCGCAGCCCCGGCAACCGGGTCGGTAGTGCGGAGATCCAGCGGTTCGCCGGCACCTGCCGCAGTGTCCATGGCGGCGACATCTGCCTGCTCGTGACGAACGGGTCGTTCACGGACGGCGACGGGTTGCTGCTGGCCCGGCAGCTCGACATTCTGCTGGTCGACCGGGCGGCCCTGGAGACCTGGGCGTACACCGGCAGGCCGCCGCTCGCCCTCGTCGCCCGGTGGCAGCCGTGAGCCACTCCGCCCGGTGGCAGCCGTGGGCCACTCCGCCCGGTGGCAGCCGTGGGCCACTCCGCCCGGTGGCAGCCGTGAGCCACTCCCTTCCCAGGATGTCGGGGCAACCGAGCGCCGGGTCACCCCGACCTCCTGGAAACAGTGTCGATCCATGAGCGGCACCACCGGACCTGGCCTACTCGTCGTTCAGGCGGCCCGGGCCGGGCTCGACGAGCCCTCGGTCCCGGCGGCGGGCGCGCCGGTCGGCTGACGCGCGTCGGAGCTTCTCGTACCAGGCGGGAGTGGTCGCCGGGTCGAAGATCCGGGCCACCACGACGTCGGTCGACGAGTGCGCGATGATCGACAGCACGATGGTCAGCGCGACCAGGTGGAAGATCTCGTCGCCGGCCGGGATGCCGGCCTGGAGCACCAGCAGGCCGTAGACCACCGAGGCGAAGCCCTTCGGCCCGAACCACATGGCGGCGAACTGCTCGGTCCGGCTCAGGTGCGCGCCGAGGAACGACACCGCCAGCGCCAACGGCCGGGCCACGATGATGGCCAGTACCGCGAAGACCCAACCCGGCCAGGAGATCTCGCCGAGGAACTCGATCGAGATCAGCGCGCCGAAGACCAGTAGCGCGGCCAGCTTGAACAGCTCGGCGATCAGCTCGCCGAAGTGCTCGAACGCCTCCCGCTGCCGGGAACCGAAGGTGGCCACGGTGATCCCGGCGGCGAACGCGGCGAGGAAGAGGTTGGCGTGGGTGACCATGCCCAGGGCCAGCACCAGCAGCCCGATCGCCAGCGCGTTGAGCGGCTCGTACTGCGTCGACGCGGAGAAGAAGCGCAGCTTCTCCAGGCGCAGCGCCAGCCACGGTACGGCCACCCCGATCACCACGCCGAGTAGCAGTTCGGTGCCCAGTTCGTCGAGGTGCAGGTCGTCCGAGCCGGCAGCGACGGCCAGGAAGAGGATCACGAACGGCAGGGCCAGCCCGTCGTTGATGCCGGACTCGACGTTGAGCAGGTGTCGCAGCCGGCCCGGTACCCGCTCGTTGCCGACCAGCGCCGAGGCGAAGACCGGGTCGGTGGGGGCCAGGACGGCACCGATCAGCAGCGCCTCCGGCCAGTCCAGCCCGACCACGTAGTGCGCCAGCAGGGCGGTGATCACCAGGGTGAGCGGCAGGCCCCAGCCGAGCGCCCGGCCGGGCAGCCGCCAGGCCGAGCGCAGGTCAGCCCAGCCGAGCCGCATGCCGTCGGTGAAGAGCACGGTGAACAGGGCCAGCTCGGCCAGGGTCGCCACGATCGGCGAGTCGGCGGTGATGTCCAGGACCCCGGTGGTCTCCGGGCCGAGGACGAAGCCGGCGACCAGGAACAGCACCGCGGTGGAGAGGATCGTGCGGTGCGCGAGGCTGGACACGAGTACGGCCAGCAGCAGGACCGCCGCGAATGCGAAGAGCAGCACCGGAACTCCCGGGATCAGGGGTCGACAAAGCCTCTGCCGACCAGACTTCCCGGCGCGCCGAGCCGATCGTAGAGGTTCCCGCAAGTGCCACCCGTGTCCGCTGGCCGGGACGGTACGGGCGCCGCGCGGCGGGCGGTGGTGGTCATGACAAACTGACCGCTGTGTTGCGTTGGCTGACTGCAGGTGAATCGCATGGTCCCGCCCTCGTCGCGCTCCTGGACGGAGTGCCGGCCGGAGTCGAGGTGACCAGCGAGGAGATCGTCCGCGAGCTGGCCCGCCGCCGGCTCGGCTACGGCCGGGGTGCCCGGATGTCGTTCGAGCGGGACGAGGTCGAGGTCATCGGCGGCCTGCGGCACGGGCGCACCCTGGGCAGCCCGGTGGCGATCCGGGTCGGCAACTCGGAGTGGCCCAAGTGGCAGACCGTGATGGCCGCCGACCCGGTGGACCCGGACGAGTTGGCCCGGCAGGCCCGCAACGCGCCGCTGACCCGGCCCCGGCCGGGCCACGCCGACCTGGCCGGCATGCAGAAGTACGGTCACACCGACGCCCGGCCGATCCTGGAGCGGGCCAGCGCGCGGGAGACCGCCGCCCGGGTGGCCGTCGGCACGGTGGCCAAGGCGCTGGTCCGGCAGACCGCCGGCATCGAGATCGTCTCGCACGTGGTGGAGTTGGGCCCGGTGGCCGCGCAGCCGGGGCTGCGGCCCCTGCCCGCCGACGCCGAGCGGATCGACGCCGACCCGATGCGCTGCCTGGACGCCGAGGCCAGTGCCCGGATGGTTGCCGAGGTCGACGCGGCGAAGAAGGACGCGGACACCCTGGGCGGGGTGGTCGAGGTGCTGGCCTACGGCCTGCCCCCGGGGCTGGGCAGCCACGTGCAGTGGGACCGCAAGCTCGACGCCCGGCTGGCCACCGCGCTGATGTCGATCCAGGCGATCAAGGGCGTCGAGATCGGCGACGGCTGGTACCAGGCCCGGTCCCGGGGGTCGGTCGCGCACGACGAGATCGCGCCCACCCCGGACGGCGTCCGGCGGCTCACCGACCGGGCCGGCGGCCTGGAGGGCGGCATCACCACCGGTGAACCCCTGCGGGTACGCGCCGCGATGAAGCCGATCTCCTCGCTGAACCGGGCACTGGGCACGGTGGACGTCACCACCGGTGAGCCGGCCACCGCGATCAACCAGCGCTCGGATGTCTGTGCGGTACCGGCGGCGGGGGTGGTCGCCGAGGCGATGGTGGCGCTGGTGCTGGCCGAGGCGGTGACCGAGAAGTTCGGTGGCGACTCGGTCGCCGAGATCCGCCGTAACGTCGCCGGCTACCTCGACAACCTTCTCATCAAATGAGCCGGCCGGTCTGCGTGCTGGTGGGCGCCCCGGGCTCCGGCAAGACCACCGTCGGGCAGTTGCTCGCCGGGACACTGGGTGTGGAGTTCCGGGACACCGACCACGACATCGAGGCGATGGCCGGTAAGCCCATCCCGGAGATCTTCGTGGACGAGGGCGAGGCGCACTTCCGTACCCTCGAACGGGCGGCGGTGGCGGCGGCGCTGGCCGCCCACCCGGGGGTGCTCGCCCTCGGCGGCGGTGCGGTGCTCGCCGAGGAGAACCGGGCCGCGCTGGTCGGCCACACCGTGGTGCACCTGTCGGTGGAGCTGACCGACGCGGTGAAGCGGGTCGGCCTGGGCGCGGGTCGGCCGCTGCTGGCGATCAACCCGCGCGCCACCCTGAAGTACCTGCTCGACCAGCGCCGACCGCTCTACGCCGAGGTGGCCACCGCGACGGTGGTCACCGACGGGCGCGAACCGGACGACGTGGTCGCCGAGATCGTCGCCCTGCTGCGGGATTGATCACCGCGGACTGTCCCGGGCGATCACGTCCAGGGTGTCGACCAGCCCGGCCGGTTCGCTGAGCATCGGCCAGTGCCCGGTGGGTAGCCCGTGCAGGTCGGCGCCGGCCGGCCCGGCGAAGAACGGGTGCCCCTGGTCGATCATCTCCCGGGCCACCTCCACCGGGAAGGTGCAGGCGATCAGGGCGACCGGTACCGGCAGCCGGTCGGCGCGGCGCAGCGGGTCGGTGGCGGTGCGCAGCGGTTGCGGCGTGGACCGGGCCCGGAGCAGGGCCAGTGCGGTGTCGTCGAGACCGGCCAGATTCCCCGGGTCCTGATCCGGCTCCCAGGTCGGCGGCGGCAGCAGGTGACCGTCGCCGATCAGGCGGCGCAGCCGCTCCTGCTCCTCCGGCGGGTTGGTGTCGAACTGCGCCATCCCGTCCGGCAGCGGACCGCTCTCCAGGTAGACCAGCCGGGCGATCCGCTCCGGCATCCGTTCGGCGGCCTGGGTGGCCGGCAGCCCGCCGCCGGAGTGCCCGACCAGGAGTACGTCCCGCAGGTCCTCGGCGTCGAGCAGCGTGCTGATGTCCCTCGTGTGTGTCTCCAGGGTCACCTCCGGGCCGGCCAGGTGGGCCCGGTCGGCCAGGCCGGTCAGGGTCAGTGGGTACACCTCGTGCCCGCGTCCGCGCAGCCCGGCGGTGACCTCCCGCCACGCCCACGCGCCCAACCAGAAGCCCGGTACCAGTACGAACGTCGCCATCTCGGTGCTCTCCCTGTCGCTGTGCGGTAGGGGAACCGTACGATCGAATCCGGACGGGATCCGCCCGGTTAAGGAGTGTGTCTGGTGTCACATCCGGCTGGCCGGGTGCTCGGCATGCTGGAACTGCTCCAGAGCCACCACCGGTTGTCCGGCGCCGAGCTGGCCCGCCGGCTCGGCGTCGACGAGCGCACCGTACGCCGGTACGCCACCACCCTGGTCGAGTTGGGTATCCCGGTACGCGCCGACCGGGGCCGGTACGGCGGCTACCGGCTCGGCCCCGGCTTCAAGCTGCCTCCGCTGATGTTCACCGACGACGAGGCGGTGGCCGTGGTGCTCGGTCTGGTCGCCGCCGAACGCCTCGGTCTCGGTACCGACCAGCCGGCCACCGCGCTGGCGCTGGCCAAGATCAGTCGGGTGCTCCCGGTCGCGCTCGCCGACCGGCTCGCCGCCGTCCAGTCCAGTCTCGGGTTCACCCTGCGCCGGACCGGGACCGTCGACCGGCCGGCCACCGGCATCCTGCTCGCCCTCGGTGCGGCGACCCGTGCCCGGCACCGGGTCACCATCGGTTACCGGTCCTCCGGCGGTACGCCCACCCGACGGACCGTCGACCCGTACGGGCTGGTCTTCCACGCCGGCCGGTGGTACCTCACCGGACACGACCACCTCCGGGGTGAACTGCGCACCTTCCGGTTGGACCGGATCGACACGGCCGACCCCGGCCCGGGAAGCTTCACCATGCCGGCCGACTTCGATCCGGTGGCCCAGGTGACCCGCTCCCTGGCGAACGTGCCGTACCGGTGGGAGGTGGTGGTGCTGCTGGAGACCGACCTGGCCACCGCCCGCCGGCGGGTACCGCCCAGCGTGGCCGAGCTGACCGGGGTGGACGGCGGGGTGCTGCTGCGGGCGTACGCCGAACGCCTGGACGGGATGGCCCAGCTGCTCGCCGGACTCGGCTGGCCGTTCACCGTCCGGCGGCCCGACGAGCTTCGGGGCGAGGTCGCCACCTGGGCCGCCCGGCTGGCCGGCTTCGCCGAGCGGGGGACTGCTCCGGTGGCGGCCGGTGGTGGGACGGAGACCGGTGATCCGGGCGGGGCCGGCTAGGCTCACTGCCGATGGACGAGGTGACCCGCATTCCGGTCGGCGGCGAACGGCCGTACGACGTACTCGTCGGGCGTGACCTGCTCGACTCCCTGCCCGCACTGCTGACCGGGGCGACCCGGGCGGCCGTCCTGCACGCGCCCCCGCTGCGGGAGCTGGCCGACGGCATCGCCGCGCGGCTCGGCGCCGCCGGCATCGAGCCGCTGCTGATCGAGGTACCGGACGCCGAGGCCGGCAAGCAGATCGACGTGGCGGCGCACTGCTGGGACCGGCTCGGCGCAGCCGGCTTCACCCGTACCGACGTGGTCGTCGGGGTGGGCGGCGGCGCGGTCACCGACCTGGCCGGGTTCGTCGCGGCCTGCTGGCTGCGCGGGGTGCGCTGGGTGCCGGTGTCCACCTCGCTGCTCGGCATGGTCGACGCGGCGGTGGGTGGCAAGACCGGCATCAACACCGCCGCCGGCAAGAACCTGGTCGGCGCGTTCCACCCGCCGGCCGGGGTACTGGCCGACCTGGCGACCCTGGACAGCCTGCCCCCGGCCGACCTGGCCGCCGGGCTGGCCGAGGTGGTCAAGTGCGGGTTCATCGCCGACCCGGTGATCCTCGACCTGGTCGAGTCCGACCCGGCGGCGGCGACCGACCCGACCTCGCCGGTGGTCCGGGAGCTGATCGAACGGGCGGTCCGGGTCAAGGCCGACGTGGTCTCCGGCGACCTGCGCGAGTCCGGGCTGCGGGAGATCCTCAACTACGGCCACACCCTGGCCCACGCGATCGAGAAGGTCGAGGGGTACCGGTGGCGGCACGGCCACGCGGTCAGCGTCGGCACGGTCTACGCCGGTGCGCTCGGCCGCCTGTCCGGCCGGCTGGACGAGGCCACCGCCGCCCGCCACCGCACCGCGATGGCGGCGCTCGGGCTGCCCACCGGGTACCGGGCCGACGCCTGGCCGGACCTGCTGGCCGCGATGCGGGTGGACAAGAAGGCCCGCGGTGCCCGGCTGCGTTTCGTGGTACTCGACGGGCTGGCCCGGCCGGGGATCCTGGACGGGCCGGAGGACGAGCTGCTGCACGCCGCCTTCCAGGAGATCAGCTCATGAGAAAGGTGTACGTCCTCAACGGGGTGAACCTGGGTCGGCTCGGTACCCGGCAGGTCGACGTCTACGGGGTGACCAGCTACGCCGACCTGGTGTCGCGCTGCGAGTCCACCGGGCGGGAGCTGGGGCTGGACGTCACCGTCCGGCAGACCGACGCCGAGCACGAACTGGTCGGCTGGCTGCACGCCGCCGCCGACGAACAGGCGCCGGTGGTGCTCAACCCGGCCGCCTGGTCGCACTACTCGTACGCGGTCCGGGACGCCTGCGCGCTGCTGCGTGCCCCGCTGGTCGAGGTGCACATCTCCAACATCCACGCCCGGGAGTCGTTCCGGCACCACTCGGTGGTCTCCGCGGTGGCCACCGGGGTGATCTGCGGTCTGGGCGTGGACGGCTACCGGCTCGCCCTGCGCCACATCGCCGGCCTCGCCGGTGAACCGGCTGGTTCCGGCGCCTGACAGCGTGGATCCGGTGAGCTAGTAGACTTGCCAGGTCTGTCCGCCAATTGAAGATCAAGGCAGGAAATGGCCACCACCAACGACCTCAAGAACGGCCTGGTGCTCAACCTCGACGGCGAGCTGTGGGCCGTCGTGGAGTTCCAGCACGTCAAGCCCGGCAAGGGCGGCGCGTTCGTGCGCACCACGCTGAAGAACGTGCTCTCCGGCAAGGTCGTCGACAAGACCTTCAACGCGGGGACCAAGGTCGACACCGCCACCGTCGACAAGCGCACCATGCAGTACCTCTACGCCGACGGCGAGGACTTCGTCTTCATGGACCTGGAGACGTTCGACCAGATCACCGTGCCCGGCGGCACGGTCGGCGAGGCCGCCAACTACCTGCTCCCCGAGGCCGAGGCGATCGTCGCCACCCACGAGGGCGTGCCGCTCTACATCGAGCTGCCGACCAGCGTGGTGCTGGAGGTCACGTACACCGAGCCGGGTCTGCAGGGCGACCGGTCGACCGGTGGCACCAAGCCGGCGACGGTCGAGACCGGCGCCACCGTTCCGGTGCCGCTCTTCATCACCACCGGTGAGAAGATCAAGGTCGACACCCGCGACGGCCGTTACCTCGGCCGAGCCTGATGGCCGAGGGTCCCAAGCAGCAGATGCCGGCGCGCCGCAAGGCGCGTAAGCGGGCACTGGACGTCCTCTACGAGGCCGACCTGCGGGACCGGCCCCCCGTCGAGGTGCTCGCCAGCTACCTGGACCGCATCGAGCGGCCCCGCCCGGAGCACATCGGCTACACGGTCAGCCTGGTCGAGGGGGTCGCGGCCCACCTGTCCCGGATCGACGAGGTGATCGCCAGCTACACCGAGGGCTGGACGTTGGACCGGATGCCGGTGGTCGACCGTAACCTGGCCCGGATCGCCGTCTACGAGTTGCTCTACGTCGACGAGATCGACGATGCGGTGGCGATCACCGAGGCGGTCGAGTTGGCCCGGCAGATGTCGACGGACGACTCCCCGCGCTTCCTCAACGGGGTGCTCGGCCGGATCGCCGAGTACGCCACCCGCTGACCGCGACACTGTTGAAGGGGCCCGCGCCAACTGGCGCGGGCCCCTTCACGTGTGTCCCGGCGGACGCTGGACCTCAGGAGGCGAAGAACGCCCGCGGGTCGGCGACCAGCACACCGTGCTCGGTGAGCCGCTCGATCAGGCCGGACGGCGAGGCGTCGTAGACGATCGCGAGCGCCCGCAGGTCGTCGGCGCGGATGGAGAGCACGCGGCCGTTGTAGTCACCCCGCTGCTGCTGGATGGCCTTGGCGTAGCGGGCGACGTAGGCCAGCTCCTCAGAGCCGTCGTCGTACAGCCGCTCCAGGTCCAGGACGATCTTGTTGGTGGGCTCGTGCCGCACCCCGCTGCCGTCGGGCAGCAGCTCCGAGACGGGTACGCGGTAGAAGTCGGCCAGCTCCGCCAGGCGGGAGACGGTGACGGCGCGGTCGCCGCGCTCGTACGAGCCGACCACGACCGCCTTCCATCGCCCGTTCGACTTCTCCTCCACCCCTTGCAGGGAGAGCCCCTGCTGCTGGCGGATGGAACGCAGGCGGGCGCCCAGCGACTTGGCGTATTCAGAGGGCATTCGGACACTCCCAGTGCTGCTCGGGGTTCTCGCAGGTATCGCTACGGAGCGTGACGGTACGGGGATTGCGACACGTGGTCAAGTGTTCATGACCCACCTGTCCGGAAGAACATGGAAAGTTATCCGGTTTCCTCCGTACCTGACCCGGTGATCAGTGACCCGCCGCAGCAGGTGCTCTGACCACTGGTAACGTGGCCGGGAGCCCCGATCGGGACCGGACCGGCCCGATCGCATCCGACATCCTTTAACGACCCGTCCCGTGAGGCGGGGAAGGAGGTCCGCCGTGGCCTACCCGCAGGCCGCCCAACCCCCGGTGCCTTCCGGCACCGCTGACCAGGTGGCCCAGCCACCGTCCGTAAAGGTGATTCTGACCAGCGCTGACGTCCAGCGCGTGGTGGACCGGATCGCCCACCAGATCCTGGAGAAGACCCAGGGCGCTGCGGACACCGTTCTGCTCGGCATCCCGACCCGGGGGGCGCCGCTGGCCCGCCGGCTGGCCGACCGGATCAACGCCTTCGAGGCCGTCGACGTACCGGTCGGTGTGCTCGACATCACGCTCTACCGCGACGACCTGCGCCGGCACGCGACCCGGAAGGTCGGCCCGACCCAGGTACCGCCGGGCGGCATCGACGGCAAGCGGATCGTCCTCGTCGACGACGTGCTCTTCTCCGGCCGGACCATCCGGGCCGCTCTGGACGCGCTGAGCGACCTGGGTCGGCCCAGTTCGGTGCAGCTCGCCGTGCTGGTCGACCGGGGCCACCGGCAGTTGCCGATCCGGGCCGACTACGTGGGCAAGAACATCCCGACCGCGCTGTCGGAGAACGTCCGGGTCACCCTCGCCGAGACCGACGGCGTCGACGAGGTCCGGCTCTTCGGGGTGGGCTCGGTGAGCGCGAGGAGCGAGCTTGCGAGCCCCGCAGTCGCGAACGAAGGGTGGGCCCAGCCATGATCAGACACCTGCTCTCCGCCGCCGATCTGGACGCCGACACCGCCACCCTGATCCTCGACACCGCCGCCGAGATGGCCACCGTGGCGGGCCGGGAGGTCAAGAAGCTGCCCGCGCTGCGCGGCCGGACCGTGGTCAACCTCTTCTACGAGGACTCCACCCGGACCCGGATCTCGTTCGAGGCGGCGGCGAAGCGGCTCTCCGCCGACGTGATCAACTTTTCGGCCAAGGGGTCCAGCGTGGCCAAGGGCGAGAGCCTGAAGGACACCGCGCTGACCCTCCAGGCGATGGGGGCCGACGCGGTGGTGGTCCGCCACCCCGCCTCCGGCGCCCCGCACCGACTGGCCGACTGGGTCGACGGGTCGGTGGTCAACGCCGGGGACGGCACCCACGAGCACCCCACCCAGGCACTGCTCGACGCGTACACGATGCGCTCCCGGCTGGGCCGGCTCGCCGGACTCTCCGTGGCGATCGTGGGGGACGTGCTGCACAGCCGGGTCGCCCGGTCCAACGTGCTGCTGCTGTCCACCCTCGGCGCGAAGGTCACCCTGGTCGGTCCGCCGACCCTGATCCCGGTCGACATCCCGACCGCACTCGCCCCCGGTACCCAGGTCTCCTACGACCTGGACGCGGTGCTGCCCGACGCCGACGTGGTGATGATGCTGCGGGTGCAGCGGGAACGGATGGGGGACTCCTACTTCCCGTCGGCCCGCGAGTACGCCCGCCGTTACGGGCTGGACGCGACCCGGATGCGTCGGCTGGCCGAACACGCCATCGTCATGCACCCCGGCCCTATGAACCGGGGCATGGAGATCTCCCCGGAGGTCGCCGACTCGCCCCGCTCCACGATCGTCGAACAGGTCACCAACGGGGTCTCCGTCCGGATGGCCGTCCTCTACCTGCTCCTCGGGGGGAAATAACCCGTGCCCACGTACCTCATCAAGGGGGCCAGCGTCGTTGGCGCCGCCCCGACCGACCTGCTCATCCGTGACGGCGTGGTGGTCGAGACCGGCCGTGGTCTGGACGCCGCCGGTGCGCTGACCGTCGACGCGGACGGGCTGGTCGCCCTGCCCGGTCTGGTCGACCTGCACACCCACCTGCGCGAGCCGGGCCGGGAGGACGCCGAGACCGTCGAGTCCGGTTCCCGGGCCGCCGCGCTCGGCGGCTACACCGCGGTCTTCGCGATGGCGAACACCTCCCCGGTCGCCGACACCGCCGGTGTGGTCGAGCAGGTCTGGCGGCTCGGCCGGGAGGCCGGGCTGGTCGACGTGCAGCCGATCGGTGCGGTGACCGTCGGGCTGGCCGGTGAGCACCTGGCCGAGTTGGGCGCGATGGCCAGCTCCGCCGCCGGGGTCCGGATCTTCTCCGACGACGGGTTCTGCGTGGCCGACCCCCGGCTGATGCGCCGCGCCCTGGAGTACGTCAAGGCGTTCGACGGGATCATCGCCCAGCACGCCGAGGAACCCCGGCTGACCGAGGGCGCCCAGATGCACGAGGGGGAGGTCTCCACCCGGCTCGGGCTGACCGGCTGGCCGGCGGTCGCCGAGGAGGCGATCATCGCCCGGGACGTGCTGCTCACCGAGCATGTCGGCAGCCGCCTGCACGTCTGCCACGTCTCCACCGCGGGCAGCGTCGAGGTGCTGCGCCAGGCCAAGGCCCGGGGGATCCGGGTCACCGCCGAGGTGACCCCGCACCACCTGCTGCTGACCGACGAGCGGGCGGTCAGCTACGACCCGGTCTTCAAGGTCAACCCGCCGCTGCGTACCGCCGCCGACGTCACCGCACTGCGCACCGCACTGGTCGAGGGCGTGATCGACGTGGTTGCCACCGACCACGCCCCGCACGGGGTGGAGGACAAGGAGTGCGAGTGGGCGTACGCCCGGCCCGGCATGCTCGGGCTGGAGACCGCACTGTCGATCGTGCTCGACGTGCTGGGCCCGCAGTGGGACCTGATCGCCGAGCGGATGTCCCGCAGCCCCGCCCGGATCGCCGGCCTGACCGGGCACGGCGTCGACCCGGCGCCGGGCGTCCCGGCGAACCTGACCCTGGTCGACCCGGCCGCCCGGCGGACCGTCGAGCCGTCGGAACTGGCCAGCCGCAGCCGCAACACGCCGTACGCCGGCATGGCGCTACCCGGTCGGATCGTCGCCACCTTCCTGCACGGCGAACCGACCGTCCTCGACGGAAAGGCAGTCCGGTGAGCGCGAGGAACGCAGCGCAGCGGAGCGCAGACGTAAACGGAAAGGTGACGCGGTGAGCGCGAGGAACGAGCTTGCGAGTCCCGCAGTCGCGAACGGACAAGGTGACAGGGTGAGCGCGAGGAACGAGCTTGCGAGTCCCGCAGTCGCGAACGGAAAGGTGACTCAGTGAGCAGGCGCAGATCCGCGATCCTCGTCCTGGAGGACGGGCGGACGTTCCACGGCGAGGCCTACGGCAGTGTCGGGGAGACCTTCGGCGAGGCCGTGTTCAACACCGGGATGACCGGTTACCAGGAGACCCTCACCGACCCGTCCTACCACCGGCAGGTGGTGGTGCAGACCGCGCCGCACATCGGCAACACCGGGGTCAACGGCGAGGACGACGAGTCCGGCCGGATCTGGGTGGCCGGGTACGTGGTCCGCGACCCGGCCCGGATCGGCTCGAACTGGCGGTCCTCGGGCGGGCTGGAGGACCGGCTGGCCGCCGAGGGTGTGGTCGGTATCAGCGGGGTCGACACTCGGGCGCTGACCCGGCACCTGCGGGAGCGGGGCGCCATGCGGGTCGGGGTGTCCAGCCTGGACGACGACCCCCGGGCCCTGCTGGCCCGGGTCCGCCAGTCCCCGCCGATGGTGGGCGCGAACCTGTCCGCCGAGGTGACCACCGCCAAGCCGTACGTGGTCGAGGCGGAGGGGGAGCACCGGTACACGGTGGCCGCCCTGGACCTGGGCATCAAGCGCAACGTGCCGCGCCGGCTGGCCGCGCGCGGGGTGACCACCCACGTGCTGCCCGCGTCGTCGACGATCGAGGATCTGCTCGCCACCGGGGCGGACGCGGTCTTCTTCTCACCCGGCCCGGGCGACCCGGCCACCGCCGAGCACCCGGTGGCGCTGGCCACCGAGGTGCTGCGCCGCCGGATCCCGCTGTTCGGTATCTGCTTCGGCAGCCAGATCCTCGGCCGGACGCTCGGCTTCGGCACCTACAAGCTCGGGTACGGCCACCGGGGGGTCAACCAGCCGGTGCTGGACCGGGCCACCGGCAAGGTCGAGGTGACCAGCCACAACCACGGCTTCGCGGTCGCCTGGCCGGGTACCGAGCCGGGTGCGGTGGTGCCGGACCAGGTCGTCCAGACCGACTTCGGCGGGGTCCAGGTCAGTCATGTCTGCCTCAACGACAATGTGGTCGAGGGGCTGCGGGCACTGGATGTGCCCGCGTTCACCGTGCAGTACCACCCGGAGGCGGCGGCCGGCCCGCACGACGCGGACTACCTGTTCGACCGCTTCGCGGAGTTGATTGAGGGTAAGAATGCCTAAGCGGACCGATCTGAAGCACGTCATGGTGATCGGCTCCGGGCCGATCGTCATCGGCCAGGCCTGTGAGTTCGACTACTCCGGCACCCAGGCGTGCCGGGTACTGCGCGGCGAGGGGCTGCGGGTCAGTCTGGTCAACTCCAACCCGGCGACCATCATGACCGACCCGGAGTTCGCCGACGCCACCTACGTCGAGCCGATCACCCCGGAGTTCGTCGAGCTGGTCATCGCCAAGGAACGGCCGGACGCCCTGCTGCCCACCCTGGGCGGGCAGACCGCGTTGAACACTGCGGTCGCCCTCTACGAGGCGGGCGTGCTGGACAAGTACGGCGTCGAGCTGATCGGCGCGAACATCGACGCGATCCGGCGCGGTGAGGACCGGCAGCTGTTCAAGGAGATCGTGGCCAAGGCCGGGGTCCGGGCCGGGTTCGACGACCCGTCGAACCTGGTGCCGCGGTCCCGGGTCTGCCACTCCATGGACGAGGTGCACGCCACGGTCGCCGAACTGGGCCTGCCGGTGGTGATCCGCCCGTCGTTCACCATGGGTGGGCTGGGTTCCGGGATGGCGCACACCACCGAGGACCTGGAGCGGATCGCCGGCAGCGGCCTGGCCGCCAGCCCGGTGCACGAGGTGCTGATCGAGGAGAGCGTGCTCGGCTGGAAGGAGTACGAGCTCGAACTCATGCGGGACCGCAACGACAACGTCGTGGTGGTCTGCTCGATCGAGAACGTCGACCCGATGGGCGTGCACACCGGGGACAGCGTCACCGTGGCGCCGGCGATGACCCTGACCGACCGGGAGTACCAGCGGCTGCGCGATCTCGGCATCGCGGTGCTGCGGGAGGTCGGGGTGGACACCGGTGGCTGCAACATCCAGTTCGCGGTGAACCCGGCCGACGGCCGGCTGGTGGTCATCGAGATGAACCCCCGGGTGTCCCGGTCCTCGGCGCTGGCGTCGAAGGCGACCGGCTTCCCGATCGCCAAGATCGCCGCGAAGCTGGCCATCGGCTACACCCTGGACGAGATCCCCAACGACATCACCCTCGCCACCCCGGCCGCGTTCGAGCCGACCCTGGACTACGTGGTGGTGAAGATTCCCCGGTTCGCGTTCGAGAAGTTCCCCGGCGCCGACCCGGAGCTGACCACCACCATGAAGTCGGTGGGCGAGGCGATGAGCCTGGGCCGTAACTTCACCGAGGCGCTGAACAAGGCGATGCGCTCGATGGAGACCAAGGCCGCCGGGTTCTGGACCCAGCCGGACCCGGCCGGGGCCACCCTGGAGAACACTCTCGACGCGCTGCGCGTACCGCACGACGGCCGGCTCTACACGGTCGAGCGGGCGCTGCGGTTGGGCGCCACGATCGGCCAGGTCTGCGCTGCTTCCGGCGGGATCGACCCGTGGTTCCTGGACCAGATCGCCGCTCTGGTCGAGCTGCGCGCGGAGATCATCTCTGCGGCTGTCCTCGACGCCGACCTGCTGCGCCGGGCCAAGCGGGCCGGGCTGTCGGACCGCCAGTTGGCGGCGCTGCGCCCGGAACTGGCGGCCGAGGACGGGGTACGCACCCTGCGGCACCGGCTCGGTGTCCGGCCGGTCTACAAGACGGTGGACACCTGCGCCGCCGAGTTCGCCGCGAAGACGCCGTACCACTACTCGTCGTACGACGACGAGACCGAGGTGACCGGCTCGGACCGGCCCAAGGTGCTGATTCTCGGCTCCGGACCGAACCGGATCGGGCAGGGCATCGAGTTCGACTACTCCTGCGTGCACGCGGTGATGGCGTTGCGGGCGGCCGGCTACGAGACCGTCATGATCAACTGCAACCCGGAGACCGTCTCCACCGACTACGACACCGCCGACCGGCTCTACTTCGAGCCGCTGACCTTCGAGGACGTCCTGGAGGTCGTGCACGCCGAGGACACGTCCGGGCGGGCGGCCGGCGGGCCGGGCGTGGTCGGGGTGGTCGTGCAGCTCGGCGGGCAGACCCCGCTCGGCCTGGCCCAGCGGCTCAAGGACGCCGGGGTACCCATCGTCGGCACCTCCCCGGAGTCGATCAACCTGGCCGAGGACCGGGGCGCGTTCGGCGCGGTGCTGGGCCGGGCCGGCCTGCGGGCCCCGGCGCACGGCACCGCCACCTCGTACGACGAGGCGAAGGCGATCGCCGACGAGATCGGCTACCCGGTGCTGGTCCGACCGTCGTACGTGCTCGGCGGCCGGGGCATGGAGATCGTCTACGACGACCCGACCCTGCGGGCGTACATCGGCCGGGCCACCGACATCTCCCCGAATCACCCGGTGCTGGTCGACCGGTTCCTCGACGACGCCATCGAGATCGACGTGGACGCGCTCTGCGACGCCGACGGTGAGGTGTACCTCGGCGGCGTGATGGAGCACATCGAGGAGGCCGGTATCCACTCCGGGGACTCCTCCTGCGCGCTGCCGCCGATCACCCTCGCCGGTTCGCACCTGGCCGAGGTGCGCCGGTACACCGAGGCGATCGCCCGGGGCGTCGGGGTGCGGGGCCTGCTCAACGTGCAGTACGCGCTCAAGGACGACGTGCTCTACGTGCTGGAGGCGAATCCGCGGGCCTCGCGTACCGTGCCGTTCGTCTCCAAGGCCACGGCGGTGCCGCTGGCCAAGGCGGCGGCCCGGATCGCGCTCGGCGCCACCATCGCCGAACTGCGGGCCGAGGGGCTGCTGCCGGCGACCGGGGACGGCGGCTCGTTGCCGGCCGAGGCGCCGATCGCGGTGAAGGAGGCGGTGCTGCCGTTCAAGCGGTTCCGTACCCCCACCGGGGCCGGGGTGGACTCGCTGCTCGGGCCGGAGATGAAGTCCACCGGTGAGGTGATGGGCATCGACGTCTCCTTCGGGCACGCCTTCGCCAAGTCGCAGTCGGCGGCGTACGGGTCGCTGCCCACCGCCGGCAAGATCTTCGTGTCGGTGGCCAACCGGGACAAGCGTGGCATGATCTTCCCGATCAAGCGCCTGGCCGACCTCGGCTTCGAGATCGTCGCCACCGCCGGCACCGGTGAGGTGCTGCGCCGGTACGGGATCGCCTGCGAGCTGATCCGCAAGCACTACGAGACCGGTGCGGGGGAGGACGCGGTCTCGCTGATCCTGGGCGGGGACGTCGCGTTGGTGATCAACACCCCGCAGGGCTCTGGGGCGAGTGCCCGCTCCGACGGGTACGAGATCCGCAGCGCTGCGGTGACCGCGGACATCCCGTGCATCACCACGGTCCCCGGTGCGGCCGCCGCGGTGATGGGCATCGAGGCCCGGATCCGGGGTGACATGACCGTCCGGCCGCTCCAGGAGCTGCACGCCGCGCTGCGTGCGGCGGCCGCCCGGTGACCCCGCCCGCCCCGACCCCCCGCAGCTCTCCCCGCCGGGCTCCCGGCAGCTCTCCCGGCAGCGTTCCCCGCCGGGCTCCCGGCAGCATTTCCCGCCGGGTTGATCATGAAGTTGTTGTCGCGACACGCCGATCCGGCGGACAACAACTTCATGATCAACGGGATCGGGGGGGTGTGCGGTGATCTTCGAGCGGGTGGTCCGGCCAGCCCTGTTCCGGATCGGTCAGGGAGACGCGGAGAGCGCGCACGAGTGGACCCTGCGCCGGTTGTCCGGGCTCTCCCGGCAACCCGGGGCACTGGCCGCGCTGCGGGCCCGGTACGCGGTGGAGAATCCCCGCACCGTGTTCGGGGTGTGCTTCCCGAACCCGGTCGGGCTGGCGGCCGGAATGGACAAGGACGGACACGCGCTGCCGGCCTGGCCGGCCCTCGGCTTCGGGTTCGTCGAGGTCGGCACGGTGACCGCGCATGCCCAGCCGGGCAACCCGCGCCCCCGGCTGTTCCGTCTGCCCGACAGCACCGCCTTGATCAACCGCATGGGCTTCAACAACGCCGGTGCCGCCGCGTTGGCCGACCGGCTCGCCGCGCTGCCCCGGCCGCTGGGCGTACCGCTGGGTATCTCACTGGGCAAGTCCAAGGTCACCGCGCTCGACGACGCGGTGGCGGACTACCTGTCGTCGTACCGGGCGCTGCGCGGGCACGGGGACTACTTCGCGGTCAACGTCTCGTCGCCGAACACCCCGGGACTGCGCGCGTTGCAGGACCGGGACCACCTCGACGCGCTGCTGGCCGCGCTGGTGGGGGAGAAGCCGGTGCTGGTGAAGATCGCCCCGGACCTCACCGAGCCGGCCATCGCCGACCTGCTGGCGGTCTGCCTGGAGCGGGGCGCGGCCGGGGTGATCGCCACCAACACCACCCTCGGACGGGACGGCCTGGCCGCCGGGGACGTCGCCCGGGGCGCCGAGACCGGCGGGCTCTCCGGGCGGCCGCTGGCCGCGCGGGCCCGGGAGGTGGTCTCCTTCGTGCACCGCGAGACCGGTGGCGCGCTACCGATCATCGGGGTCGGCGGGATCGTCGACCCGGACGACGCGGCCCGGATGTTCGACGCCGGGGCGAGCCTGGTGCAGCTCTACAGCGGCTTCGTCTACCGGGGACCGGGGCTGGTCCGGGCGGTTGCCCGGGCGGCCGGACGGCACCGGACGGGTATCCCGGCGTGACGCCGGAGGAGGTGCTCGCCGCCGACGCCGCGCATGTCTGGCATCCGTACGCCCCGCTCCCGCCGGCCACCCCGCCCTACCTGGTGACCGGCGCCGAGGGGGTACGGCTGCGGCTGGCCGACGGCCGGGAACTGGTCGACGGGATGTCGTCCTGGTGGTCGGCCGTGCACGGGTACCGGCACCCGGTGCTGGACGCGGCGGTCACCGACCAGCTCGGCCGGATGAGCCACGTGATGTTCGGCGGGCTGACCCACGAACCCGCCGTGCGGCTGGCCACCACCCTGGTCGAGCTGGCCCCGGCGGGGCTGGAACGGGTCTTCCTGTGTGACTCGGGGTCGGTGAGTGTGGAGGTGGCGATCAAAATGTGCCTCCAGTACCAGCGCTCGACCGGCAACCCCCAGCGGCACCGGCTGGGCACCTGGCGGGGCGGCTACCACGGTGACACCTTCCACCCGATGAGCGTCTGCGACCCGGTCGGCGGCATGCACCACCTGTGGAGCGACGTGCTGCCCCGGCAGCTCTTCGCCGACCCGCCACCGGCCGGCTTCGACGCCCCGGTCGACCCGGCGTACTCCGCCGCGCTGCACGACGCGGTGGCCCGGCACGCCGACGAACTCGCCGCGGTGATCGTGGAGCCGGTGGTGCAGGGCGCCGGCGGGATGCGCTTCCACCACCCGCACTACCTGCGGGTGCTGCGCGAGGTGACCCGGGAGCACGGCGTCCTGCTGATCTTCGACGAGATCGCCACCGGCTTCGGCCGTACCGGCACCATGTTCGCCGCGGAGCACGCCGGGGTCAGCCCGGACGTGCTCTGCGTGGGCAAGGCGCTCACCGGTGGGTACCTGACCCTCGCGGCGGCGCTCTGCACGCCGGAGATCGCCCGGGGCATCTCGGCGGGCGGCGTGCTCGCCCACGGCCCGACGTTCATGGGCAACCCGCTTGCCTGTGCCGTCGCGAACGCCTCCATCGGGCTGCTGCGGGACGGAAACTGGGCGGCCGAGGTGCAGAGGGTGGGTGCGGGGCTGCGGGCCGGTCTGGCGCCGTTACGCGGTGCGCCCGGGGTGACCGACGTGCGCGTGCTCGGCGCGATCGGCGTGGTGCAGCTCGACCACGAGGTGGACCTCGCCGCCGCGACCGCGGCGGCGGTCGCCGAGGGGGTCTGGCTGCGCCCCTTCCGGGACCTGATCTACACCATGCCGCCGTACGTCACCGGCGACGCGGACGTCGCCCGGATCACCGCCGGGATCGCCGCCGCAGTGGCGGCGACGACCCGGTGACCGGCATACCCGGGTGGCGCGGTCGACCCCGGTGGCGCGGTCGACCCGGCGAGGCGGTCGATTTCGTTGGCCGCGGCGGTGACCGGCGGCGTGGCCGGGCTGCGGCCGGCCCACCTACTGAGGAGAGGGAAGTGATGGAGAGCTTCGGCGAACGGTTGCATCGGGCGATGGCCGAGCGGGGGCCGCTCTGCGTGGGCATCGACCCGCATCCCGGGCTGCTGGCCCGGTGGGGTCTCACGGACGACGTCGAGGGGCTCGCCCGGTTCAGCGGGACGGTGGTCGAGGCGCTGGGAGACCGGATTGCGGTGGTCAAGCCCCAGTCGGCCTTCTTCGAGCGGTTCGGCTCGCGCGGCGTGGCGGTACTAGAGTCAACTATCCGACAGTTGCGTGCTGCCGGCTCGCTCGTTCTGCTGGACGTCAAGCGCGGCGACATCGGCTCGACCGTCGCCGCCTACGCTTCGGCGTACCTTGATCCATCCAGCCCGCTGTATGTCGACGCGGTCACCGCGAGTCCTTACCTGGGAGTAGGTTCACTCGCTCCGATGTTCGAGTTGGCCGCCGCGCACGGCGGCGGGGTGTTCGTCCTGGCGCTCACCTCCAACCCGGAGGGGGCGGCGGTGCAGCGTGCGCGCAGTGCCGACGGGCGTACCGTCGCGCAGGGCATCATCGATGAGATTTCCCAGCTCAACGCGGGTGTTCAGCCGCTCGGGAGCTTCGGTCTGGTGGTCGGTGCGACGCTCGGCGACACCGGACACGACCTGTCCCAGGTGGGCGGTCCGCTGCTCGCTCCGGGGCTCGGCGCGCAGGGCGCCACCGCGGCGGATCTGCGGACCGTGTTCGGCTCGGCGCTCCCGGCGGTGCTGCCGTCGTACTCCCGCGAGGTGCTCGGCGCGGGCCCCGACACGGGCGCCCTGCGGGCGGCGGCCGAGCGGGTGCTGGCGGACTGCCGGGCGGTGCTGCGCACCGCGTGACTGACTGATGACTCGGTCACTGTTCGAAGATCATCGCGCGCCCACGTTGCCGAAAGCTCCGTTGAACGCTAGTTTTCCCGGCGCTGGGAACCATGTACCCCTTTGGTTCCCAGCGTCACCACGTTTCACAGATGCGGCGGAGCGACCCGCCCGCCGCGATAGGGACCTGAGGAGAACTGGTGCCGCTCCCGTCACTGACCCCTGAGCAGCGCGCAGCCGCGCTGGAGAAGGCTGCGGAGATCCGCAAAGCCCGTGCCGAGCTGAAGGAGCAGCTCAAGCAGGGCAAGACCACCCTCGCCGCCGTCCTCGACCGGGCCGAGTCGGACGACGTCGTCGGCAAGCTGAAGGTTTCGGCCGTCCTGCAGGCGATGCCGGGCATCGGCAAGATCCGGGCGACCCAGATCATGGAGAAGCTCAAGATCGCCGACAGCCGTCGCCTGCGTGGCCTGGGCGACCAGCAGCGCAAGGCCCTGCTTGGGGAGTTCGCCGCCAACTGAACCACGGCGACGTGTAGAAACAAGCAGTGAGCTTGGATGACGGGGCGCGCCCGGCCGCTCGGCTCACTGTCCTGACCGGACCCTCGGGTTCCGGGCGGGGCGGTGTGGTCGCGCTGGTCCGGGCGCGCTTTCCGTCGGTGTGGCTGCCCGTACCGGCCACCACCCGACCCCGCTGCCCGGACGAGCCCACGGATGCCCGGGTCTTCGTCTCCCGGCCCCTCTTCGAGCGGATGATCAGGGACGGGGAACTGGTCGAGTGGGGTGAGTACGGCGGCCACCTGTACGGCACGCCGTGGACCCCGATCGCCCGTCGACTGCACGCCGGTCGGCCGGTGCTGCTCTGTCTCGACGCCGAGGGGGCCGCACAGGTGCGGGCCAGGGTGCCGCAGACGCGGGTGGTGCGACTCGACCCCCAGCCGGGCGCCGCCCCGGGGTCGGAACCCGACACCGGCGTCGTCCTGGTGTCCGACCTGCCAGAACGTGCGGTAGCCGACCTGGTAGGCTTACTCGGTTCTTCTTTCCTGACCCCGGCCCAACCGCGTGTCAGCACCGCCCGAGACGTCGGTTGAGAAAAAACAGAGGTTTATCTCCCGTGGGATCCATCGCCAACCCTGAGGGCATCACCAACCCGCCGATCGACGAGCTTCTGGAGAAGACGACGTCGAAGTACGCGCTGGTGATCTTCGCCGCCAAGCGTGCCCGCCAGGTCAACGCCTACTACAGCCAGCTCGGTGAAGGTCTGCTGGAGTACGTGGGGCCGCTGGTCGAGACCACGCCCCAGGAGAAGCCGCTGTCGATCGCGATGCGTGAGATCAACGCCGGCCTCCTCACCGCCGAGCCGACCGACCAGCCGTAACGGCGTCCGCCGCCGATGACCGCCGAGGTCGTACTCGGAGTCGGCGGCGGTATCGCCGCGTACAAGGCCTGTGAACTGCTCCGGCTCTTCACCGAGTCGGGCCACCGGGTACGCGTCGTGCCGACCGCCTCCGCCCTGCGGTTCGTCGGGGCGCCCACCTGGGCCGCGCTCTCCGGTCAACCCGTCGCCGACGACGTCTGGTCCGAGGTGCACGAGGTGCCGCACGTCCGGCTCGGCCAGCAGGCCGATTTGGTGGTCGTCGCTCCGGCCACCGCCGACCTGTTGGCCCGGACCGCGCACGGGCTCGCCGACGACCTGCTCACCAACACGCTCCTGACCGCCCGTTGCCCGGTGGTGATGGCCCCGGCCATGCACACCGAGATGTGGGAGCATCCGGCCACGGTCGCCAACGTGGCCACCCTGCGTGGCCGGGGCGTGCTGGTCATCGAGCCGGCGGTCGGCCGGCTGACCGGCGCGGACACCGGCAAGGGGCGGCTGCCCGACCCGGCCGCGATCTTCGCCGTGGCCCGGCGGGCACTGGCCCGGGGCGTCGCGGCCCGGGCCGACCTCGCCGGTCGCCGGGTGGTCGTCACCGCCGGTGGCACCCGGGAACCACTGGACCCGGTCCGTTTCCTCGGTAACCGGTCGTCGGGCAAACAGGGCTACGCCTTCGCCCGGGTGGCCGCCGCGCGCGGCGCCCGGGTGACGCTGATCGCCGCCAACGTGGCGCTGCCGGACCCGGCCGGGGTCGACCTGGTCCGGGTCGGCACCACCGAGGAGCTACGCGCCGCGACCCTGACTGCCGCAGCCGGAGCGGACGTGGTGGTGATGGCGGCGGCACCGGCCGACTTCCGGCCGGCGCACTACGCGCCGGGTAAGATCAAGAAGCCGGCGGACGGTTCCGCCCCGGTGATCGAGCTGGTCACCAACCCGGACATCGCCGCCGAGCTGGGGCAGCACCGCCGACCGGGTCAGCTGCTCGTCATCTTCGCCGCGGAGACCAGTGACGCCGAGGCCAACGGCCGGGCCAAACTGGCCCGCAAGGGGGCCGACCTCATCGTGATCAACGAGGTCGGGATCGACAAGGTGTTCGGCGCGGAGACCAACGCCGCGACCGTGCTCGGTGCGGACGGTTCCGTGCGGACGTTTCCCGAGCAACCCAAGGAGGACCTGGCCGACGGCGTCTGGGACCTCGTGGCGGCCCGACTGTCCGTCAATTCCTGACTCTTGCTTACCCTCGACACCAATACAGTCTTTCGGTAGCGGCAATGGCTAGACTGCCGCGCAACGAAACGTCGAACGCTTAGGAGCGCCGTGGCACGCCGCCTTTTCACGTCCGAATCGGTCACGGAAGGCCACCCGGACAAGATCGCAGACCAGATCAGCGACGGCATTCTCGACGCGCTGCTGGCCCAGGACCCGCACAGCCGGGTCGCGGTCGAGACCCTCATCACCACCGGTCAGGTGCACGTCGCGGGTGAGGTGACCACCAAGGCGTACGCCGACATCCCGACCATTGTCCGGGACACCATTCTCGGTATCGGCTACGACTCGTCGAAGAAGGGCTTCGACGGGGCGTCCTGCGGCGTCAGCGTTTCGATCGGTTCGCAGTCGCCGGACATCGCCCAGGGCGTGGACAACGCGATCGAGCTGCGCAGCGGTTCCTCGGAGAGCGCGCTCGACGCCCAGGGGGCCGGTGACCAGGGCATGATGTTCGGGTTCGCCTGCTCCGAGACGCCCGAGCTGATGCCGCTGCCGATCGCGCTGGCCCACCGGCTGGCCCGGCGGCTCTCCGCGGCCCGCAAGGACGGCACCATTCCGTACCTCCGCCCGGACGGCAAGACCCAGGTCACCATCGAGTACGAGGGGCTGCGGCCGGTCCGGCTCAACACCGTGGTCGTCTCCAGCCAGCACGCCGCGGACATCTCGTTGGAGTCGCTGCTCACCCCGGACGTCCGGGAGCACGTGATCGCCCCCGAACTGGACAGCCTCGGGCTGGACACCGAGGGGTACCGGCTCCTGGTCAACCCGACCGGCCGGTTCGAGATCGGTGGCCCGATGGGTGACGCCGGCCTCACCGGCCGGAAGATCATCGTGGACACCTACGGCGGGTACGCCCGGCACGGCGGTGGCGCCTTCTCCGGCAAGGACCCGTCCAAGGTCGACCGGTCCGCCGCGTACGCCACCCGCTGGGTGGCCAAGAACGTCGTCGCCGCCGGGCTGGCCGAGCGGTGCGAGGTGCAGGTGGCGTACGCCATCGGCAAGGCGCACCCGGTGAGCCTCTTCGTCGAGACGTTCGGCACCGAGACCGTGGCCGTGGAGCGCATCGAGAAGGCCATCACCGAGGTCTTCGACCTGCGTCCGGCGGCCATCATCCGCGACCTCGACCTGCTCCGCCCGATCTACGCCCAGACCGCCGCGTACGGCCACTTCGGCCGGGAACTGCCGGAGCTGACCTGGGAGAGCACCGACCGGGCCGCCGACCTCAAGTCGGCCGCGGGAGCCTGACCGGCACCAGGCGCAGCGACCGGCAGCCCGCTCCGGGGCTGCCGGTCGCTCGTGTCTGCGTCGACATCCCCCTGGCCCACCTCGACCGGCCCTTCGACTACCTGGTCCCGGCCGAACTCGGCGACACCGCCCAACCCGGTACCCGGGTCCGGGTCCGGTTCGCCGGGCAGTTGGTCGACGGCTGGCTGCTGGACCGGGCCGCCGCGTCCGACCACGGCGGTCGACTCACCTACCTGGACCGGCTGGTGTCACCGGAGCCGGTCCTCGCCCCGGAGATCCTCCGCCTGGCCCGCGCGGTCGCCGACCGGTACGCGGGCAGCCTCGCCGACGTGCTCCGGCTGGCCGTACCGCCCCGGCACGCCCGGGTCGAGCGGGAACCGGCCGCCGACCCGGCCGCTACGAGTGACGCGGCGTCCCTCCCGGCCGCTTCCACCGACGCGGTGCCACTCCGGGCCGCTGCCACCGATCCGTCGCCGGACACCGGATGGCGGGACTACCCGGCCGGCCCCGGGTTCCTGCGGGCCCTCACCGCCGGGCGGCCGGCGCGGGCGGTGTACTCGGCCCTGCCCGGTGCGGACTGGGCGGCCCGGTACGCCGAGGCCATTGCGGCGACCGTGCACGGCGGCCGGGGCGCGGTCGCGGTGGTCGCCGACGCCCGGGACCTGGACCGGCTGGATGCCGCCCTCACCGCCGCCCTCGGTCCGGGGCGGCATGTCTGCCTTTCCGCCGCGCTCGGTCCGGCCCGGCGCTACCGCGCGTTCCTGGCCGCCCGGCGCGGCACGGTGCCAGTGGTGGTCGGCACCCGGGCGGCGATGTTCGCCCCGGTGGACCGGCTCGGACTGGTCGCCATCTGGGACGACGGGGACGACCTGCACGCCGAGCCCCGTGCCCCGTACCCGCACGCCCGCGAGGTGCTGCTCACCCGGGCCCAGCTTGCCGAGGCCGGTGCCCTGGTCGGTGGCTGGTCCCGGAGTGCCGAGGCGCAACTGCTGGTCGAGACCGGCTGGGCGAAGGAGATCGTGGCGGCACGGGAGACGGTCCGGGCGCGTACCCCGGCGGTCACCCCGACCGGTGACGACCCGCAGCTTGCCCGCGACCCCGGGGCGGCCACCGCCCGGCTGCCCAGCCTGGCCTGGACGGCGGCCCGCACCGCGCTGGCCGCGGACACCCCGGTGCTGGTGCAGGTACCACGGCGCGGCTACCTCCCGTCGATCTCCTGTGCGGACTGCCGCACGCCGGCGCGCTGCCCGCACTGTGCCGGCCCGTTGGCGCTGGGCTCCGCCCAGGCCCCGCCGGCCTGCCGATGGTGCGGCCGGGTGGCTGCCGCGTACGTCTGTCCGCACTGCTCCGGGCGGCGGCTGCGGGCCGCCGTGACCGGTGCCCGGCGGACCGCCGAGGAGTTGGGCCGGGCCTTCCCCGGGGTGCCGGTGCGTACCTCCGGGCGGGACGAGGTGCTCAGCCAGGTGCCGGCCGGGGCGCACCTGGTGGTGGCCACCCCGGGCGCCGAGCCGGGCGCCGACGGCGGGTTCGGTGCGGTGCTGCTGCTGGATGCCTGGGCCCTGCTGACCCGGGCCGACCTGCGGGCCGGGGAGGAGACGCTGCGCCGGTGGCTGAACGCCGCCGCGCTGGCCCGTCCGGCGGCGGCCGGCGGCCGGGTGGTGGTGGTCGCCGACGGCGCGCTCGTGCCGGTGCAGGCGCTGCTGCGCTGGGATCCGGCCTGGTTCGCCGCCCGGGAGTTGGCCGAGCGTCGCGAGCTGGGCTTCCCCCCGGCGGTCCGGATGGCCAGCGTCACCGGGTCGGCGGCGGCGGTCGCCGACCTGCTCGACGCTGCCCGGCTGCCCGATGCCGCCGAACTGCTCGGCCCGGTGCCCGCCGACTCCGACCGGGAGCGGATGCTGATCCGCGTCCCGCGCTCCCGGGCCGGCGCACTGGCCTCGGCCCTGCACTCGGCCGCCGGGGTACGTACCGCCCGCAAGGCCGCCGAGCCGGTCCGGGTGCAGGTGGATCCGCTGGCCCTGTTCTGATCCGCTGGGCGTGGGGGCGTTCGACGGGTGGGGGCGTTCGACGGGTGAGGGTGGCGGCTGCGTGATAGCATCGCTCCTCATGCCCGAGGCGCCCGGTGGCGCGACGATGGCGGGTCCGCGTCGATTCGACGCCCAAATCGATGATGTCAATCAGCCGGTGATCAGGGGTGCCAGTCGTGACCGTTCGTCAGTCGATCGTCTTCAACGGTGACCTCGGCAGCGGGAAGAGCACCGTCTCCGTCGAGATTGCCAAGCGGCTCGGGCTGCGGCGGATCAGCGTCGGCGACCTCTACCGGGAGATGGCCCAGCAGCGGCAGATGACCGCGTTGCAGCTCAACCTGCACGCCGAGCTGGACCAGGCGGTCGACGGGTACGTCGACCAGCTCCAGCAGGACATCGCCGACTCGGGCGAGCAACTCGTGGTGGACTCCCGGCTTGCCTGGCACTTCTTCCGCAACGCCCTCAAGGTGCACATGATCACCGAGCCCGGCGAGGCGGCCCGCCGGGTGCTGGCCCGCCCCTCCGGCCCGGCGGAGAGCTACACCTCGCTGGCCGAGGCCAAGACCAAACTGCGCGAGCGCAGCGACAGCGAGCGCAACCGGTTCATCGTCCGGTACGGCGTCGACAAGGCCCGGCTGCGCAACTACGACCTGATCTGCGACACCACCCGGGCCTCCGCGATGGAGGTGGTGGACCGCATCATCGCCGCCTACGAGGGTTCGCTGGGCGCGGACATCCTGCGGGACTCGCCTCCGCTGCTGCTGCTCGACCCGGGTCGGGTCTACCCGACCGAGGAGATCCACGGCCTGCGCGGTCTGGAGAAGAGCGACCTGGTGGAGCGGGTACGGGAGGCCGGCGAGACCGCGCTGGAGCCGCTGCGGATCGGGTACACCGGTGAGTACTTCTTCGCCATCGACGGCCACCGGCGGCTCAGCGCGGCCCTGCGCAGCGGCTTCCCGCTGGTACCGGGCCGGCTGGTCGCCGAGGCCGACGAGCCGGTCGTCGGCGGCCTGACCGCGCTGGAGTTCTTCGCCCAGGTGAGCGAGAGCACCATCCACGACTGGGAGGCGGTGCACGGGATCACCCTCCCGCCGTTGGAGCGGGGCCGGCCCGTCCTCGCCGCCGACCCGGCGTAAGGAAGGGCCCCTTCTTATCGTTTTCGGTATAGGAAGGGCCCCCTCTTAACAGCGGACCCGTTCGTCGGGCCGTAACCGGCCCGCACCGCGTTCGGCGGGCGTTCGCAACCGGCCCGGCTGCGTCGGGCAGGGCAGGCTGCGCCGGTCCGTGCCGGGCGGGGCACTACGTAGACTGGTACGGCCGACACCACCCGCCCTTAAGGAGTCAACCCGCGTGACCGTTCAGCCCATCCGTCTTTTCGGGGATCCGGTGCTGCGTACGCCGGCCGAGCCGGTGGTCGATTTCGATGCCGAGCTGCGCAGGCTGGTTGCCGACCTGACCGACACGATGCGCGAGCAGAACGGCGCCGGCCTCGCCGCGCCCCAGCTGGGCGTGGGACTGCGGGTCTTCAGCTTCGAGGTGGACGACGTGCTCGGCCACCTGGTCAATCCGGTGCTCGACTTCCCCGACGAGGAGGAGCAGGACGGCCCGGAGGGCTGCCTCTCCATCCCCGGGCTCTACTTCGACACCAAGCGCCGGATGAACGTGATCGCCAAGGGCTTCAACTCCTACGGCGACCCGATGCAGATCGTCGGCACCGGTCTGATGGCCCGCTGCGTGCAGCACGAGACCGACCACCTCGACGGGGTGCTCTTCGTCGACCGGCTCGACGGTGACGCCCGCAAGGAGGCGATGAAGGCGATCCGCCGGGCCGAGTGGTACGACCAGGCCGCGCCGCCGGTGGTCAAGCTCAGCCCGCACACCGCCGCTAACCCCTTCGGTCTGGGTCGGTGAGCGGCCGGTGCGTCTGATCTTCGCCGGTACGCCGGCCGTCGCGCTGCCCGCCCTGGACACCATCGCCGCCTCCGGCCATGAGCTGGTCGCCGTGGTGACCCGCCCCGACGCCCCGGCCGGCCGGGGCCGGGGACTGGTCCGTTCCCCGGTCGGCGCCTGGGCGGACGAGCGGGGCATCGAGGTTCTCACCCCGCAGCGTCCCCGGGAGCCGGAGTTCCAGAACCGGCTGCGGGAACTCGACGTCGACTGCGTACCGGTGGTCGCCTACGGCGCCCTGGTGCCGCCGGACGCGTTGGCCATCCCCCGGTTCGGCTGGATCAACCTGCACTTCTCCCTGCTGCCGGCGTGGCGGGGCGCGGCACCGGTGCAGCAGGCCGTGCTGCACGGCGACGAGCTGACCGGCGCCAGTGTCTTCCAGCTGGAGGAGGGCCTGGACACCGGCCCGGTCTTCGGTACGGTGACCGATCTGATCCGGCCCACCGACACCTCCGGCGACCTGCTGGAGCGACTGGCCCACTCCGGTGCCGGCCTGCTGGTGGCGGTGCTCGACGCGCTTGCCGCCGGGACGGCCCGCGCGGTGCCGCAGCCGGCCGACGGGATCAGCCACGCGCCGAAACTGACCGCGGCCGACGGTGAGGTCCGCTGGTCCGATCCGGCCTTCGCGGTCGACCGGCGGATCCGGGCCTGCACGCCGGCCCCCGGCGCGTGGACCACCTTCCGGGGCGACCGGGTCAAGCTCGGCCCGGTCCGGCCGGTCGCCGACGGACCAGAGCTGAAACCGGGGGAGTTGCTGGTGGAACGGGGACGGGTGCTGGCCGGCACGGCCACCACCCCGGTCACTCTGGGTGAGGTGCGGGCGGCCGGTAAGCGGGCCATGCCCGCGACCGACTGGGCGCGCGGTGTCCGGGTCGCAACCGGGGAGCTGTTCGCGTGACGGGCCCGCAGGGCTCTGGCGGTGCCGCAGGGGGCGAGTCACGTCCGTTCCGTTCCGACGGCGGTGAGCGGGCTGACCGGGGGCGTTCCGACGGCGGCGGTGGCGGCGAGCGGCGGCGTTCCGACAGTGGCGGGCGCGGGCGTCCGGACGCGGGCCGGCGGACCGGTCAGGGCCGTCCGGACGGCGGCGGGCGGACCGGTGCCGGTCAGGGCCGGGACGGCCGGCCGCAACGCCCGGCACGCCCCACCGTCGACCTGCCCCGGCAGGCCGCGTACGAGGCGGTCGCGGCGGTGCACCGCGATGACGCGTACGCCAATCTGGTCCTCCCGGCGATCCTGCGCGACCTGCGGCTGCACGGCCGGGACGCGGCCTTCGCCACCGAGCTGACCTACGGCACCCTGCGGGTGCTCGGCACGCTGGACGCGATCCTGACCGCCGCCGCCGGCCGGGACGTGCAGCGCATCGACCCACCGGTCCGCGACGCGTTGCGGATCGGCGCCTACCAGCTTTTGTACACCCGGGTACCGGCGCACGCGGCGGTCAGCTCCACGGTCGACCTGGTCCGCTCGGTGGGTCCGGGGGCGACGGGCTTCGCCAACGCGGTGCTGCGCGAGGTCGCCGGTAAGGACCTGGACACCTGGGTCGCCCAGCTCGCCCCACCGATGGAGACCGACCCGGTGGGGCACCTGTCCCTGGCCTACAGCCATCCGGAGTGGATCGTGCGGGCGTTCGCCGAGGCACTCGGCGGTGACCTCGCCGAGACCGCCCGGCTGCTCATCGAGGACAACGAACGCCCACCGGTGCACCTCTGCGCCCGGCCCGGCCGGGCCGACCCGGTGGCCCTCGCTGACGAGGTCGGCGGCGCACCGGGCGCCTTCTCGCCGTTCGCGGTCTACCTGCCCGGCGGGGCGCCGGGCGAGCTGGCCGCGTTGGCCGAGGGGCGGGCCCACGTCCAGGACGAGGGTTCCCAACTGGTCGCCAACGCCCTCGCGGTCGCCCCGCTGGACGGCCCCGACGTCCGCTGGCTGGACCTCTGCGCCGGCCCGGGGGGCAAGGCCGGTCTGCTCGGCGCACTCGCCGCGCAACGCGGGGCGTCGCTCACCGCCGTCGAGGTGGCCGAGCACCGGGCCCGGCTGGTCGAGCAGGCGGTCCGGGGTCTGCCGGTCACCGTGCTCCACACCGACGGTCGTACCGTCGGCGCCGACCGGGACCTGCCCGAGGGTGGGTTCGACCGGGTACTCGTCGACGCGCCCTGCACCGGCCTCGGCTCGCTGCGTCGGCGCCCCGAGTCGCGCTGGCGGCGTCAGCCGTCCGACCTGCCACCGTTGACCCGGCTCCAGCGGGAACTGCTCGCCGCGGCGCTGCGCGCGGTCCGGCCCGGTGGGGTGGTCGCCTACGTGACCTGCTCTCCGCACACAGTGGAGACCCACGTGACGGTGACCGAGGCGGCCCGGCGGTCCGGCGTCCCGGTCGACTTCGTCGACGCGCGTCCGTTGCTGCCGGCAGGCATGCCCGGTCTCGGGGACGGGCCGACGGTGCAGCTCTGGCCGCACCGGCACGGTACCGACGCGATGTTCCTGGCGGTGCTGCGGCGCGGCTGACCGGCCCGCGTCGGTCTCCCGGTCCGGTTGTCCGTCGGGGCGGCGGAACGTTTCCGTCCAGCCGCCCCGACGGGTGTATCTGCCCGGTCTTCGTCGCAGTGACCGGCGGCCCGGTCAGCGAACCGGCAGCAGCTTCGCCCCGTTGCCCTTGACCGACCCGGTGAGATCCCGGTTGCTGACCCAGACGAAGCACTGCACGCCCCGGTCGCCCTTGTCCCAGGCTTCCTCCTGCGGCGGGTAGAAGATCGAGCCGGTGCGGTACACCAGCCGGGAGTCGTTGGGCACCTTGGCGAAGCTGGCGATCACCTTCCGGCAGCTCTTGTGGATCGCCTCGCTGTTGCGGACGAACGCGTCGTAGGACGTGTCCGGTGCGGTGTAGGTGCCGGCGAACTCGGCCCGGTGCTTGCTGGTGCAGGACACCGGGCGCATCTCCTCGACATCGTCGCCGGAGATCTTCGGCGAGAAGCAGGTGTGCGCCAGCGCCGAACCGTCCTTCAGCGCCCCGGTCAGGCTGCCCTTACGCATCACCATGCTCCGGTCGTCGAGGCTGGTGATCTCGGCCAGGTCACACCGGAACCACCGGGCCCCGCCGGCCCAGCCCGCCGGTGGGGGGAAGCCGACGTTCAGGCTGAGCCGACCGCCGCGCCACTCGGCTCCGACCGCCGTGCTGGCCGCCCGGTCGCACTCGGCGAACGCCTCGCGGGCCGCCGGCGAGTCCTCCGGCGGCGGGCTGGTGCGCTCGGCGTTCGCGCCGGTCAGGGTACCGACGTGCACGACCTCGATCTGGTGGTTCTCCGCGCAGTCCAGCGGGTTGTAGCTGCTGAACAAGCCCGGGTTGTCTCCGCTCGGCAGGCAGACGCCGGCATCCGGGACGAACGACTTGGCCTCACTGACCATCGCCCAGTCGTCGGTCAACTCGCCGTCGACCCCGGCCGGATTGGCGCAGCCGGTCAGGGCCAGCGCCACCGTCCCGCCAAGCGCCACTGCTGTCAGCCACCGTCGCATCAGATCGCCCTCCCCAGGCCTCGACCGGTCATCGACGCGTCCCCGCGATGAGACGTGCCCCCTGCGATGAGACGCGCTCCCATGCGGTGAACCGTCGGCGCAGCAGCTTACGGCAACCGCCGCCCTGCGGCGGGCCCCCGCCCCACCCCGGTGGTCGGCTGTGGACGGAGGGGACGACCGGTGTGGCACCGGGCCACCTCCCCGGGGGGCGTCGACCGGGTCACGGCGTCACCACTTCCCAGGAGGGCGTCGACCGGGTCACGGCGTCACCACTTCCCAGGAGGGCGCCGACCGGGTCACGGCGTCACCACCCACCGTCGACCGGTGATGCCGTGTCACCGTCCGGTCCGGCGTTCGTACACTGACGCGGTGACCGTACCGCCGCCCATCATTGCGCCCAGCATCCTCGCCGCCGACTTCGCCCGTCTCGCCGAGGAGGTCCGCGCGGTGGAATCCGCGGCGGACTGGCTGCACGTCGACGTGATGGACAACCACTTCGTGCCCAACCTGACCATCGGTCTGCCGGTGGTGCAGAGCCTGAAGGCCGCGACCAGCATCCCGTTCGACGTGCACCTGATGATCGCCGATCCGCGTCGTTGGGCGCCCGGCTACGCCGACGCCGGGGCGTACAACGTGACCTTCCACGCCGAGGCCTGCGACGACCCGGTCGCGCTGGCCAAGGAGTTGCGGTCGGCCGGGGCCAAGGCCGGGCTGGCCATCGACCGGGACACCCCGATCGAGCCCTACCTCGATCTGCTGCCCAGCTTCGACACCCTGCTGATCATGACGATCAAGGCGGGTTTCGGCGGACAGCGGTTCATTCCCGGGCTGCTGGACAAGGTGCGCGTGGCCCGCCGGCACGCCGCCACCGGGCATCTGGAGCTGCGGATCGAGGTGGACGGCGGGATCGCCGCCGACACCATCGAGCAGGCCGCCGAGGCCGGGGCCGACGCGTTCGTCGCCGGTACCGCCGTCTACGGCGCCGCCGATCCGGCCGAGGCGGTACGCCGCCTGCGTGCCCTCGCCGAGGGGAGCATGCGGCCGGCGTGAGCGTCGATGCGGGTGACGAACGGCCTGACGTGATCCTGGTCGTCGACGACGACGAGGACATCGCCCGGTTCGTCGCGTTCAACCTCAAGCTGCACGGTTTCGAGGTGCTGCACGCCAGCGACGGCCAGGAGGCCCTGGAGGTCATCGAGGAACAGCGCCCGGACCTGGCGGTGGTCGACCTGATGATGCCCCGGATCGACGGGTTGGAGCTGACCCGCCGGCTACGGGCCGACCCGATGACCTCCGCCCTACCAGTGATCATGCTGACCGCCAAGGGCATGACCGTGGACAAGGTCAACGGGTTGAGTGCGGGAGCGGACGACTACCTGGTCAAACCGTTCGACACCGCCGAGTTGATCGCCCGGGTCAGCTCCACCCTGCGCCGGAACAAGGAGTTCCGGGAGGTCTCCCCGCTGACCGGCCTGCCCGGCAACAGCCGGGTCCGCCGGGAGATCACCGACCGGGTCCGCAACGGTGTCGACTACGCGGTCGGCTACATCGACATCGACCGGTTCAAGAGCGTCAACGACCGGTACGGTTTCGTCCGCGGCGACGACTTCATCAGCGCGCTCGCCCGCAGCCTGCACCGGGCGGTGGTCACGGTCGGCTTGCCACCGGCGTTCCTCGGCCACATCGGTGGTGACGACTTCGTGATCGTCTGCACGCCTGAGCAGGTCCGCCCGCTAACCGAGCGGGCCGTGGTCGACTTCGAGAAGGCCGCCGACTCCCTCTACGACCCGGTGGACGGCCGGCGCGGCTACGTCGAGCTGAAGGACCGGCGGGGCAACATCCGACGGGCCGCCCTGGTCACCCTCTCCATCGGGGTGGCCCTGTCCACCGCACGGCGCCGGCTCACCGACCCGCTGGACGCGATCGCGGTCGCCTCGGAAATGAAGACGGTCGCCAAGAGCCAGCCGGGGTCGTACGTCGCCGTGGACCGGCGGCGCACCTGAGGGTCAACCGGGTGTGAACTCGGTCGCCGGGGTAGCGGAGCACCGGGGTGGACGTGTAACACTTCCACGGTACCCACCACGCGCTGGCGGGACTCGGTGTAATTCCGAACCGGCGGTGATCCATGGCTGCGGCCGTGGTAAGCCCGCGACCCGGTCGGCTCGTCCGCCCGGTGGACCTGGTGAGAATCCGGGGCCGACGGTTGAGGGCGGTTCCTACCGCGCTCAGACAGTCCGGATGGGAGACAGCGCGCGGGACGGACGGGTCTGTGGCCGCCGATGCCGGCTGCCGTGCGGATCCCGCCGGGTCGGCTCTGCCGTTCCCGGATCCTCCGCCACCGCCGCGTCGGCTGCACAGCCGGCAGCCTCCCGCCCCCGCCCGCGCTCCCGGCGAGCCACGGAAGGGGCAGGCGATGGCGAGCGTCTCCATCGATGAGGCGATGCGTCGCGCGATCGGTCTGGCCGCCCGTGGCCTCGGCACCACCAGCCCCAACCCGGTCGTCGGCTGCGTTCTGCTCGACCCGGCCGGCAAGATCGTCGGGGAGGGCTTCCACGCGTACGCCGGCGGGCCGCACGCCGAGATCGTGGCGTTGGCCCAGGCTGGGGAACGGGCCCGGGGCGGCACCGCGGTGGTCACCCTGGAACCGTGCAACCACACCGGTCGCACCGGCCCCTGCACCAGCGCGCTGATCCAGGCCGGGGTCGCCCGGGTGGTGCTGGCCGTGACCGATCCGAACCCGGTCGCCGCCGGGGGCGCCGCCAACCTGCGCGCCGCCGGCATCGAGGTGGTCACCGGAATAGCCGCCGACGAGGCCGAGGCCGGCAACATCGCCTGGCTGCACTCGGTCCGGCACGGCCGGCCGTACGTCATCTGGAAGTACGCCGCCACCCTCGACGGGCGGTCCGCGGCGGCCGACGGCACCAGCATGTGGATCACCTCCGAGGCGGCCCGGATGGACGTGCACGCCCTGCGTGCCACGGTCGACGCGGTCGTCGTCGGGGTGGGCACCGTGCTCGCCGACGATCCCCGGCTGACCGCCCGGAACCTGCGCGACGGCACCCTGGCCATCCGGCAGCCGCTGCGGGTCGTGGTGGACAGCGCGGGGCGTACCCCGGCCGGGGCCCGGGTCCGCGACGGCGCCGCGCGCACCTGGGTGGCGACCGCGGCGGAGGTCGGCGCCGACCCGGACGGCGGGGTGGATCTGACCGCCCTGCTCGACGTCCTGCACGCCCGGGGGGTGCGCGCCGTGCTGCTGGAGGGCGGCCCGCGCCTGGCCGGTGCGTTCCTCGCCGCCGGGCTGGTCGACAAGGTGATCGGCTATCTCGCGCCGAAACTGCTCGGCGCCGGCCCCGCCGCGCTGGCCGACGCCGGCGTGCAGACCATCGGCGAGGTCATCGACCTGGACATCACCGACATCACGCGGGTCGGACCCGACCTGCGGGTCACCGCGCTGCCCCGCAGCAGGAAGGGCTGACATGTTCACCGGCATCATCGAGGAACTGGGCGAGATCGTCCGGCTGGAGCCCACCGGGGCGGACTCGGTCCTGCTCACCGTGCGCGGCCCGGTGGTCACCTCCGACGCCCGGCACGGCGACTCCATCGCGGTCAACGGGGTCTGCCTCACCGTGGTCGACACCGTCGACGGCGCCTTCACCGCCGACGTGATGGGCGAGACCCTGCGCCGGTCGTCGCTGGGTACGCTCACCGCCGGTGACCCGGTCAACCTGGAGCGGGCCGCCACCCTCGGCAGCCGGCTCGGCGGGCACCTGGTGCAGGGGCACGTCGACGGCGTGGGCCGGGTACGCGACCGGGAGCCCGCCGAGCAGTGGGAGACGGTCACCTTCGACCTGCCGGCGCCGCTCGCCCGCTACGTCGTCGAGAAGGGCTCGATCACCGTCGACGGGGTGTCGCTGACCGTGGCGGCGGTGGGGGCCGACTGGTTCTCGGTGGGGCTGATCCCCACCACCTGCGCGCTCACCACGCTCGGTCGGCGGCAGTCCGGGGACCCGGTGAACCTGGAGGTCGACGTGCTGGCCAAGTACGTCGAACGGCTGCTCGGCGAGCGGGCAGCCGGTGGGCCGGCCGGTGGGCTGGGTGGTGGGGTCCTGCCGGCGCTGGGGGCCACGACGTGACCGGCCCGGGCGTCCATCCCCCGGACGCCAGGTACCTGCTGTACGGATTCTCCTGCGCCTGGGGCTTCGTGAGCTGGTGGCGCACCTCGCGCGTTACCGCCCGGACCCCCGCCCCGATTCCGCCGACCTACTCGGAGGCCCTGGCATGAACAGCAGTTTCGGCTCCATCGAACAGGCGGTGGCGGACATCGCCGCCGGCCGGCCGGTTGTCGTGGTCGACGACGCGGACCGGGAGAACGAGGGCGACCTGATCTTCGCCGCCGAACTGGCCACCCCGGAACTGCTGGCCTTCATGGTCCGGCACACCTCCGGCTACATCTGCGTGCCGCTGACCGAGGACGACTGCGAGCGGCTGGACCTGCCGCCGATGTACCACACCAACCAGGACCGGCGGGGCACCGCGTACACGGTGACGGTGGACGCCCGGGAGGGGGTCAGCACCGGCATCTCGGCAGCCGACCGGGCGCACACCATCCGGCTGCTCGCCGACCCGACCACCGGGCCGGCCGACCTGGCCCGTCCCGGGCACGTGGTGCCGCTGCGGGCCCGCTCCGGCGGCGTCCTGCGCCGGCCCGGGCACACCGAGGCGGCCGTCGACCTGACCCGGCTCGCCGCGCTGCGTCCGGCCGGTGTGCTCTGCGAGTTGGTCAACGACGACGGCACCATGATGCGCCTGCCCGACCTGGAGAAGTTCTCCGCCGAGCATTCGCTGACCCTGATCACCATCGCCGACCTGATCGCCTACCGGCGGCGGACCGAGAAGCAGGTCGAACAGGGCGCCACGGCCCGGATGCCCACCCCGCACGGGGTGTTCCGGGCGGTCGGGTACCGCACCCACTACGACGGCGCCGAGCACGTCGCGCTGGTCTACGGCGAGATCGGCGACGGGGCGGACGTGCTGGTCCGGGTGCACTCCGAGTGCCTCACCGGGGACGTGTTCGGCTCGCTGCGCTGCGACTGCGGTCCCCAGCTCAACGCCGCCCTGGCCCGGGTCGCCCAGGAGGGGCGTGGGGTGGTGCTCTACGTCCGTGGCCACGAGGGACGCGGCATCGGGCTGTTGCACAAGCTCCAGGCGTACCAGTTGCAGGACCTGGGCCGGGACACCGTCGACGCCAACCTGGAGCTGGGGCTGCCGGCCGACGCCCGGGACTACGGCACCGGTGCGCAGATCCTCTACGACCTGGGGGTGCGCTCGATGCGGCTGCTCACCAACAACCCGGCCAAGCGGGCCGGGCTGGAGGGGTACGGGCTGACCATCAGCGGGCGGGAGGGGCTGCCGGTGCGCCCGCACCCGGAGAACGTGCGCTACCTGCGGACCAAGCGGGACCGGATGGGCCATCTGCTCGACGAACTGGACGAGATCGCGGAAGGATCGGCGTAGTGGCGGGTTTCGGGGAGCCAGGGGTCACGGCGGTCGACGCCACCGGGCTGACGGTGGGGGTGGTCGCCGCCCGTTGGCACGGTGAGCTGACCGACCACATGGTGACGCGGGCGGTCGAGGCGGCCAAGGAGTGCGGGGCGGAGTCCGTGGTGCTGCGGGTCGCCGGCTCGGTGGAGTTGCCGGTGGTGGCCCAGGCACTGGCCGACCGCTGCGACGTGGTGGTCGCCCTCGGCGTGGTGGTCCGGGGCGCGACCGCGCACTTCGACTACGTCTGCCGGTCGGTGACCGACGGGCTGACCCGGGTGGCCCTGGACACCGGCCGGCCGGTGGCGCACGGGGTACTGACCGTCGACACCATCGAGCAGGCCCGGGACCGGGCCGGGCTGCCCGGTTCCGCCGAGGACAAGGGCTGGGCGGCGACCGTCGCCGCGTTGGACGCCGCGCTGGCGATCCGCTCGCTCTGAGTCGTACCGGCCCCGTGGTCGGCCGCCGGCCGACCACGGGGTCCCGGCCGGCGTCGTGACCGGCACGGTGCCGGATCAGAGCCGGCCGGCCTCGATGATCCGGCGCAGGAACTGCCGGGTACGCGGTTGGGTGGGCTCGCCGAGCACCTGCTCCGGTGGGCCCTGCTCGACCACCCGGCCGCCGTCGAGGAAGCAGACCCGGTCGGCGACGTCCCGGGCGAAGCCCATCTCGTGGGTGGCCAGCACCATGGTCATCCCGTCCGCCTTCAGGTCCCGGACCATCGCCAGCACCTCACCGACCAGTTCCGGGTCGAGCGCCGAGGTGATCTCGTCGAGCAGCATCAGCCGGGGCGAGTTGGCCAGCGCCCGGACGATCGCCACCCGCTGCTGCTGGCCACCGGAGAGCCGGTCCGGGTAGGCGTCCGCCTTGTCCGCCAGTCCCACCCGGGCCAGCAGGTCGCGGGCCTGGGCCTCGGCGTCGGCGCGGTCCCGCCGGTGCACCCGGCGCGGGGCCAGGGTGATGTTGGCCAGCACGCTCAGGTGCGGGAAGAGGTTGTACGACTGGAACACCATCCCGATCCGGCGCCGTACCCGGTCCGGATCGACCCGGGGATCGGAGACGTCCTCGCCGTCCAGCTCGATGACCCCGTCGTCGATCTCCTCCAACAGGTTGACGCAGCGCAGCAGGGTGGACTTGCCGGAGCCGGAGGCGCCGATCAGGGCCACCACCTCGTGCTCGGCGACGGTCAGGTCGAGGTCGGCCAGCACCGGCGGGCCACCGAACTCCTTGCGTACCCTGCGGCAGGTCAGCACGGTCGGCACGGCTCTCACCTCCCGGACCGGCGGGCCGCGCCCAGCGTCACCCAGTCGGTGACCGCGATCAACGGGATCGCGAGCAGCACGAAGAGCACCCCGGCGACGAGGTACGGCGTGTAGTTGAAGGTCTCGGCGGTGGCGATCTGCGCGGCGCGGACCGCGTCGATCGGCCCCGCCAGGGAGACCAGCCCGACGTCCTTCTGCAACGCCACCACGTCGTTGAGCAGCGGCGGGGCGACCCGGCGGACCGCCTGCGGCAGGATCACGTGCCGCATCGCCTGCCGGTAGGTGAGCCCCAGCGAGCGGGCTGCCGCGAACTGGCTCGGGTGCACCGACTCGATGCCGGCGCGGAACACCTCGGCCAGGTAACCGCCGTAGGTGATGATCAACGCGAGCCCGCCGAGCACCAGCACCGACGGGGTACCGGCCAGCCGCAGCCCCGGCACGCCGAGGGTCAGCAGGTAGAGCACGATGATCAGCGGCAGGCCCCGGAAGGTGTACGTGTAACCGGCGGCCAGCGCCCGGACCGGGAAGAAGACCGGCCCGCGCAGCGTCCGCAGCAGCGCCACCAGCAGCCCGAGCAGCAGCGCACCGACGGCGCAGCAGACCAGCAGCCGCAGGTTGAGCCAGAGCCCGGCCAGCACGTCGGGCAGCGCGGCCCGGGCGATCGCCGGGTCCAGGAAGGACTGCCGGACCCGATCCCAGCCGGGTGCGCCGGTGACCGCGACCACCAGCAGGGTACCCAGCACCGCCGTCGACGCGGCGGCGACCAGCACCGATCGGACGGTCTGCCGACGCCGGTGGGCCAGTCGGCGCCGCTGGACCTCGGAGGGGACGTGACCGGTCAGGGTCACGTCAGCTCGGCGGCCCCAGCCGCCTGGGCCAGCCAGCGCTGTTCGAGTTCGGTGAGCGTGCCGGCGTCGCGCAGCTGGCCGACCGCCCGGCTGACACAGGAGGTCAGCGGGGAGTTCTTGTCCAGCAGCAGGCCGAACGCCTCCGGTACGCCCACCTGCGGCACCTGCCCGACGATGGTGGCCTCGGTGATCTCCGCCCCGGTGATGTAGAACGCGGTCGGCAGGTCGACCACGATCCCGTCCACCTGGCCGTTCTGCAACGCCTTCTTGGCGTCGTCGTTGCTGCTGTAGACCTGCGGCTTGACCGTCGGCTTGATCATCTCGGTGATCGCCTGGTAGCTGGTCGTACCGACCTGGGCGCCGAGCCGGGCCCCACGCAGGTCGGCCAGCGACCGCTTGCCGGCGATCGTGGAGGACTTCAGCGCGATCACCGCCTGGCGGGACAGGTAGTACGGCGTGGAGAAGTCGACCGCCTGCTTGCGCGCCTCGGTGATGGAGAACTGGTTGATGTCGAAGTCGAACTCCTTGGGCCCCGGCGCGATTGCGTTGTCGAACCGGACCCGGGTCCAGGTCACGTCGCTGCGGGCGTACCCGAGCTGCTCGGCCACCGCGTAGGCGACGGCCGCCTCGAACCCCTCGCCGTTCTCCGGCTTGTTGTCCGTGAACCACGGCTCGTACGCCGGATCGTCGGTGGCGATGGTGAGCCGCCCCGCCGTCCGGGTGGGCAGGCTGTCCTTGGTGCACGAGGCGCGGGCCGGTGCGGGGGCCGGATCGTTGTCCTGCGGGGCGCAACCGGTGAGTGCGGCGAGGACGGCGGTGACGGTCGCGACGGCGACCGGAGCGCGGCGGGCCATGGCGGACAGCATAGGCGTGATCTCGACAAGCATCCATACAGTAACCCACTACCGAGATAGGGAAGGCGGGACGGGGGTGCCCCGGTGCCCCGGTGCCGATCGGCTGGCTGCGAGAATCGGATCCCGTGAAGACGTTCGAGGAGCTGTTCGCCGAGTTGCAGGCGAAGGCCGCGGCCGGCACTCCGGGCTCGGCTACGGTGGCCGCGCTGGAGCGTGGTGTGCACGCAATCGGCAAGAAGGTCGTCGAGGAGGCGGCCGAGGCGTGGATGGCGGCCGAGCACGAGGGCCCGGAACGGGCCGCCGAGGAGATCTCCCAGCTGCTGTACCAGGCGCAGGTGCTGATGCTCGCGACCGGGCTGGAGCTGAAGGACGTCTACCGACATCTCTGAGTGCCCCACCCGACGACCGGATCCGATCGTAAGGAGCACTCCGATGCTGCGCGTCGCCATTCCCAACAAGGGCACCCTGGCCGAACCGGCCGCCGCCATGCTGCGTGAGGCGGGCTACCGCCAGCGCACCGACAGCAAGGACCTCGTCTGCCGGGACGAGGGCAACGACGTCGAGTTCTTCTACCTGCGTCCCCGGGACATCGCCACCTACGTCGGCTCCGGGGACCTGGATCTCGGTATCACCGGCCGGGACCTGCTGGTCGACTCCGGAGCCCCGGCCGAGGAGGTCATCGACCTCTCCTTCGGTCGGGCCACCTTCCGGTTCGCCGCCCGGCCGGACCGGATCGGCTCGGTGGACAGCCTCGGCGGGCACCGGATCGCCACCGCGTACCCCGGGGTGGTCGAGCGGCACCTCGCCGGGCAGGACATCAAGGCGGAGATCATCCGGCTCGACGGCGCGGTGGAGAACGCGGTCCGCCTCGGCCTGGCCGACGTCATCGCCGACGTCGTCGAGACCGGTGCCACCCTGCGCCAGGCCGGCCTGGTGGTCTTCGGCGAGCCGCTGCTGCACTCCTCCGCCGTGCTGGTCCGGCGCACCGGTGCGCCCGGCTGCGCCCAGGCCGACCAGCTGCTCCGCCGTCTGCAGGGCGTGCTGGTCGCCCGCCGGTACGTGATGCTCGCCTACGACGTCCGCGCCGACCTGCTGGAGCAGGCCACCGGTCTGACCCCGGGCATCGAGTCGCCGACCATCTCCCCGCTGCACCGCGAGGGCTGGGTGGCGGTGCAGGCGATGGTCCGCCGCGACGACGTGCACCGGATGATGGACGAGCTCTACGACCTCGGGGCCCGAGCCATCCTGGTCACCAACATCCACGCCTGCCGGCTGTGAGGCGTCGACCGGCCAGGCGTTCCCGCCCGAGCGGGGGCGTCCTGCCGGGCTGGCTCGCGCTCGGCCTGGTCGTCCTCGGCGGGGTCGCCTCCGCCGCGCAGGGCCTGGTCAACGCGGAGCTGGGGGAGCGGGTCGGTAACCCGACGATCGGCGCGGTGGTCAACAACCTCGGTGGCTGCCTGCTCATCGGGGTCGGGCTGCTCCTGGCCCGGCCGGTGCGCGCCGCGCTCGCCGGGCTGCGGCACGCCGGGCTGCCCTGGTGGGCGTACCTCGGTGGGCTGGGTGGCGCGGTGATCGTGGTGGTCGCCAGCTACGTGGTACCGGTGCTCGGGGTGGCGCTGTTCACCATCGCCCAGGTGGCCGGGAGCAGTTTCGGCGGGCTCGCCGTGGACCGGACCGGGCTGGCGCCGACCGGCCGGTTGGCGCTCACCCCGGCCCGGGTGACCGGCGCGCTGCTCGGTATCGGCGCGGTCGCCCTGGCCCAGACCGGCCGACCGCTCGGCGAGCTGGCGGTGGCCCCGGTGCTACTCGCGGTCGCCGGTGGGATCGCGGTGGCCGGTCAGGCCGCGCTCAACGGCCGGGTCGGTGCGGCGGTCGGGGGCGCGGCGGCCACCGTGGTCAACTTCGCGGTCGGTACCCCGGCGATCCTCGCCGTGGCCGCGCTGGCCGGGGCGTTCGGCAACCTGGCCGGGCTGTCCTGGCCGGCCCAGCCGTACCTCTACCTGGGCGGCCTGTGCGGCGTGGCGATCGTGGCCGCGCTGCTGGTCGGGGTCCGCTCGGTGGGGGTGCTCCGCACCGGCCTGGCCCTGGTGGCCGGGCAGCTGGCCGGCGCGCTGCTGCTGGACGCGGTCGTCCCGACCGGGCCGGGGCCGAGCCTGCCGGTCCTGGCCGGCGCGGTGCTCACCCTGGTGGCGGTACTCGTCGCCGGAATCGGCCGGCGGGCTCGGCCGGAGCCGGTCGTCCCGGCCGAACCCGTCGAACCGGATGGCAGACTGGTCGGGTGAGTGATTCCGACGTCGTCCGCCTGCGGCCCGGCCGGATCCGGCTGGTGTGCTGGTCCGTCGCCGTGGCACTGGTGCTGATCGCCAGTCTCGCGGCCGCCACGATGACCGGCTCGACCGGTAACGGCTTCGGTACCTTCCAACGCGGCGACCAGGTCGCCATGGTCGGCCTCGGCCTGCTCGGCGCGCTCGGTGTGCTGCTGCTCACCCGGCCCCGGGTGGAGGCGGACGCCCGGGGGATCCGGGTCCGCAACGTGATCGGCTCGTACGAGCTGCCCTGGGAGGTCGTCCGGGGGGTGCGGTTCGACCGGGGTGCCCCGTGGGCGAGCCTGGAGCTGCACGACGACGACCTGGTACCGATGGTGGCGTTGCAGGCTGCGGACCGGGAGTTGGCGGTGGCCGGGGTACGGGCGCTGCGCCGGCTGCACCAGGACCGGCTGACCGCCCTGGCCGGCGGCTGACCGCGACCGGCTGACCGGGCTGGCGTCGGGCCCGGACCGTCGCGACCGGCTGACCGGCCCTGACTGGGTGGAACCGGGCAGGGGTGGTAGTGTTGTCCGGTCGACCAGGCTGCGGACTTTTGCTCACGCAGCCGTGAAGCGGAGCGCCTGCTCCCACCCGAGTCACCCACGGTGTCCGGGTCCGGTCACCGGTTCGGAGTTTTTTCCGGGCCGGATGCGCGATCATTGGATCGTGCCGACCGGTCGAGCGGGCCCTGGCATGCGCCGGGGCCTTCTGCTTTCCGGGTCGCTCCCACCCGGGAGCGCGCGGGGTCGCACCCTTTGGAGAAACGGACTCGAGGAGGCCCCATCAGCGTCGAACCACGCGTGAACGAGCAGATCCGGGCACGTGAGGTCCGACTGGTCGGCCCCGAGGGCGAGCAGGTGGGCATCGTCCCACTGGAGCGCGCCCTGCAGCTGGCCGCGGACGTCAGTCTGGACCTGGTCGAGGTTGCGCCGATGGCGCGCCCGCCGGTGTGCAAGCTCATGGACTTCGGCAAGTTCAAGTACGAGAGTGCACTCAAGGCGCGCGAAGCCAGGCGCAACCAGCAGCAGACCGTCATCAAGGAGATGAAGCTCCGGCCGAAGATCGATCCGCACGACTACGAGACCAAGAAGGGTCACGTGGTGCGGTTCCTCAAGGCCGGCGACAAGGTCAAGGTGACGATCATGTTCCGCGGTCGGGAGCAGAGCCGCCCGGAGCTGGGTTACCGGCTCCTGCGCCGGCTCGAGTCCGAGATCTCGGAGCTGGGGTACGTCGAGGCCGCTCCGAAGCAGGACGGTCGCAACATGATCATGGTTTTGGCTCCGCACCGAGCGGTCAAGGCCTCCGCCACGGCGGCCCGGGCGGGATCGGCGCGGGAGCGGGAGGCCAGCGCTGCCGAGGCGCCGCTGGCTGAGGCGCCGCTGGCTGAGGCACCGCCGGCCGAGGCGGCCGGACCCGCCGGGACCACCGGCGAGTAACAGGGGAGATACGTTTCACATGCCGAAGATGAAGAGCCACACGGGTATGGGCAAGCGGGTCAAGGTGACCGGCCGTGGCAAGGTCGTGGCCCAGCAGGCTGGCCTGCGCCACAACCTGGAGAAGAAGCCCTCCACCCAGACCCGCCGGTTGACCGGCACGGTCGAGTTGGCCAAGGCCGACGTCAAGCGAATCAAGAAGCTGCTCGGCCGCTGACACGCGCCAACCCGAACTGAAGGAGTAAGTCGAGATGGCACGCGTCAAGAGGGCTGTGAACGCCCAGAAGAAGCGCCGTACCCTGCTGGAGACCGCCAGCGGCTACCGGGGTCAGCGCTCCCGGCTGTACCGCAAGGCCAAGGAGCAGGTGCTGCACTCGATGCAGTACGCCTACCGGGACCGTCGCGACCGCAAGGGCGACTTCCGGCAGCTCTGGATCACCCGGATCAACGCGGGTGCCCGCGCCAACGGGCTGACCTACAACCGCCTCATCCAGGGCCTGAAGCTGGCCGGGGTCGAGGTCGACCGGAAGATCCTGGCCGACCTGGCCGTCAACGACGCTGCGGCGTTCGCCGCCATCGTCGAGGTGGCCCGGGCCGCGGTCGCGGCCGAGGGCACCGGTGGCGCGGCGGCCCAGGCCGCCTGATCCGCCGTACCTGACCGAGGCGTCCCCCGTGCCGTCACCTGCGTCCGGGGGGCGCCTCGACCACGTCATGGAGCCGCATCCCGTGCTCTTCACACCCCGTACGCCCCGGGTGGTCGCCGCCCGTCGACTCCAGCGCCGCCGGGACCGGGACACCACCGGCCGGTTCCTCGCCGAGGGGCCGCAGGCGGTCCGGGAGGCCCTCGACCGGCCGGACCTGGTCACCGAACTCTTCGGCACCCCGGCCGCCCTCGACCGGTACGCCAACCTCGCCGCGCGTGCCGTCGACGCGGGCGTACCCGTCTCCCCGGTCACCGACGAGGCGCTCGCCGCGCTGGCCGAGACGGTCGCCCCGCAGGGCCTGGTCGCCGTCTGCCGGCACCTGGACGTCCCGCTGGCCGCCGCCCTGGCCCCGGCCGGTACCGGACCCCGACTGGTCGCGGTCCTCGCCGGGATCCGCGATCCCGGTAACGCCGGCACGGTGCTGCGCACCGCCGACGCGGCCGGCGCCGGCGCGGTCGTCTTCGCCGGGGACACCGTCGACCCGTACAACGGCAAGGCGGTACGCGCCTCCGCCGGCAGCCTCTTCCACGTCGACGTGGTCCGCGCCGGTGACCCGTACCCGGTGGTCGACGCGCTGCGGGCGGCCGGGCTGCGGGTCCTCGCCGCCACCGGCCACGGCGACACCGACCTGGACGACCTGGCCGACGCGGGTGCACTGGCGGCACCGACCGCCTGGCTGCTCGGGTCCGAGGCGCACGGCCTCCCCGCCGAGCTGGCCGCCGTCGCCGACGCCCGGGTCCGGGTGCCGTTGCACGGGCGCGCGGAGAGCCTGAACCTGGCTGCCGCCGCGGCCGTCTGCCTGTACGCTTCAGCCAGAGCACTTCGATAGGTCCAGGGAGTCGTCCAGATGATGAACGCTGTGCGGCGTTCGTTTAGCCAGCCCGCCGGTCCCGGCGGGCGGCGGGGCTGACCTGACCCTGCGCACCCTCCCACCGGCGGGCTGCGGCACAGCCGCGCGTCCGTAAACTCGCCTTCGCCACCCGTCAGGGTCGGCCCCGCCGTGAGGGAGTGCCCGTACGCCATGAGTTACCGCAACGATCCGTACGACCCGAAGCAGGTCGCCCTGCTGGACCAGAGCGCGCTGGACGCCGCCGTGGCCGAGGCCGGGAAGGCCTTCGCCGACGCCGCCGACCTCGACGCGCTCGCCGCCCTGCGGCACCAGCACCTCGGTGACCGGGCCCCGGTCTCGCTGGCCCGCCGCGAGATCGGCGCGCTGCCACCGGCCGCCAAGGCCGACGCCGGTAAGCGGGTCAACGAGGCCCGCCGGCTGATCGAGTCGGCCTTCGCCGCCCGCTCCGAAACCCTGGAGCGGGAGCGGGCCGAGCGGGTCCTGGTCGAGGAACGGGTCGACGTCACCGTTCCGTTCGACCGCCGCCCGCGCGGCGCCCGGCATCCGCTGACCTCCCTGATGGAGCAGGTCAGCGACCTGTTCGTGGCGATGGGCTACGAGGTCGCCGAGGGGCCCGAGGTCGAGCTGGAGTGGACCAACTTCGACGCGCTGAACATCCCCGCCGACCACCCGGCCCGAGGCCTGATGGACACCTTCCACGTCGCCGCGCCGGACGGTACGGCGGAGGGGTCCGGTCTGGTGCTGCGTACCCACACCTCGCCGGTGCAGGCCCGCACCATGCTGACCCGCACCCCGCCGATCTACGTGGTCTGCCCGGGGCGGGTCTACCGCACCGACGAACTGGACGCCACCCACACCCCGGTCTTCCACCAGGTGGAGGGACTGGTGGTCGACAAGGGCATCACCATGGCCCACCTGCGCGGCACCCTTGACCACTTCGCCCGGGCCATGTTCGGCGCGGACGCGCGGACCCGGTGGCGCCCGCACTACTTCCCGTTCACCGAGCCGTCCGCCGAGTTCGACGTCTGGTTCCCCGAACACCGCGACGGTCCCCGCTGGGTCGAGTGGGGCGGCTGCGGCATGGTCAACCCCCGGGTGCTGCGGGCCTGCGGCATCGACCCCGAGGTCTACTCCGGATTCGCCTTCGGCATGGGCATCGAGCGCACCCTGATGTTCCGCAACGGGGTCAGCGACATGCGGCACATGGTGGAGGGCGACGTGCGGTTCACCCGCGCGTTCGGGGTCGAGGCGTAACGGGATGCGGCAACGAGTAACGGAGACGGTGGTCTGAACAATGCGAGTTTCGCTTTCCTGGCTGCGTGAGCACGTCCAGTTGCCCGCTGACCTCGCCCCGGGTGACCTGGAGCAGGCGCTGGTCGACCTCGGCCTGGAGGTCGAGTCGGTGGTCGACCTGCGGGACACGGTCACCGGGTCCCTGGTGGTCGGTCAGGTCCTGGAGATCGAGGAACTGACCGGCTTCAAGAAGCCCATCCGGTTCTGCCGGGTCGACGTCGGCACCGCCAACGGCACCGGCGAGCCGCAGGAGATCGTCTGCGGTGCCCGTAACTTCGCCCCCGGCGACCGGGTCGTGGTGATCCTGCCCGGCGGGGTGCTCCCCGGCGGCTTCGCCATCGGGGCGCGCAAGACGTACGGCCGCAACTCCCACGGCATGATCTGCTCGGCGATGGAACTGGGGCTCGGCGACGACCACTCGGGGATCATCGTGCTCCCCGCCGACACCCCGGCCCGCCCCGGCGACGACGCCCGGTCAGTCGTGGGGCTGGACGACGTCGTGGTCGAGGTCGAGATCACCCCGGACCGGGGGTACGCGATGAGCGTGCGCGGCATCGCCCGCGAGCTGTCGCACTCCTTCGGCGTACCGTTCGGCGACCCCGGTCTGGTGCCCGCGCCCGTTGGCACCGACCAGCCGGCGTACCCGGTCGAGGTGCAGGACACCGTCGGCTGTGACCGGTTCGCCGCCCGGATGGTGCGCGGCGTCGACCCGACCGCGCCGACCCCCGGGTGGATGCAGCAGCGGCTCACCGTCGCCGGCATCCGCAGCATCTCGCTGCCGGTGGACATCACCAACTACGTGATGCTGGAACTGGGCCAGCCGATGCACGCCTTCGACGCCGACCGGCTCACCGGCCCGCTGGTGGTCCGCCGGGCCACGGCGGGGGAGAAGCTGACCACCCTGGACGGGGTGACCCGGGAACTGGTCGCCGAGGACATGGTGATCTGCGACGACAGCGGGCCGATCTCGCTCGCCGCCGTGATGGGCGGGGAGACCAGCGAGGTGGTCGCCGGTACGGTCAACGTGCTCTTCGAGGCCGCACACTGGGACCCGGTGATGGTCGGCCGGACGGCCCGCCGGCACAAGCTGTTCAGCGAGGCGGCGAAGCGCTGGGAGCGGGGCGTCGACCCGGCCCTGCCGCTGGTCGCGATCGAGCGGGCGGTGCACCTGCTCACCACGCACGGCGGCGGCACGGCCGGCGCGGAGATCCTGGACCTCGACCACGTCCGGCCGCGTACCCCGGTCAGCCTCCCGGCCGACCTGCCCACCCGGCGGATCGGCGTGGCGTACCCGCCGGATCGGGTGGTCGCCCTGCTGGAGGCAGTCGGCTGCACCGTCACCACCGGCGCGGACCGGCTCGCCGAGGACCCCGGGTCGGTCGGCGTGGCTGCCGGAGGCGGCACCGCGCTCGTGGTCACCCCGCCCAGCTGGCGACCCGACCTGACCGACCCGGCCGACCTGGTCGAGGAGGTCGCCCGGCTCGACGGGTACAACGAGGTGCCCAGCGTGCTGCCCACCGCGCCGCCCGGTCGGGGGCTCACGGCCAGCCAGCGCCGGCACCGGTCGGTGGCCCGTGCCCTGGCCGAGCAGGGTCACGTCGAGGTGCTGGCGTACCCGTTCGTCAGCCCGGAGCTGCCCGACCTGCTGGGGCTGCCCGCCGACGACCCCCGGCGGTCGGCGGTCCGGCTCGCCAACCCGCTCGCCGACACCGAACCCCTGATGCGGACCAGCCTGCTCGGCCCGCTGCTCGGTGTGCTCAAGCGCAACCTCGGCCGGGGCCAGCGGGACCTGGCGCTCTACGAGATCGGCACGGTCTTCCACCCGCGTCCCGGCGCCGGCACCCCGCCGGCGATGGGGGTCGACCGGCGACCCACCGACGCCGAGTTCGCCGCCGCCGACGCGACCGTCCCCGACCAGCCCCGGCACGTCGCCGTGGTGCTCGCCGGGGACATCGACCCGGCCGGCTGGTGGGGCGCCGGGCGCCCCGCCGGCTGGGCCGACGCGGTCGAGGCGGCCCGGGTGGTGCTCGCCGCCGCCGGCCTGGCCGCCGAACGGGTCGGGGTCCGCTCCGCCGCGTACGCCCCCTGGCACCCCGGGCGCTGCGCGGAGGTCCTGGTCGACGGTGAGGTGGTCGGCCACGCCGGGGAACTGCACCCGGCGGTCGTGTCCACGTTGGAGCTGCCCCGCCGTACCAGCGCCATGGAGCTGAACCTGGACGCGGTGCCGGCGGCGGCGACGGTGCCGGCACCCGACATCTCCGGCTTCCCGCCGGCGCTGATCGACGTGGCCCTCGTGGTCGACGCCGACACCCCGGCCGCCGACGTGCAGCGGGCGCTCGTCGACGGTGCCGGTGACCTGCTGGAATCGGTGCGCCTGTTCGACGTGTACGCCTCCGCGCAGCTCGGCGAGGGCCGCAAGTCGCTGGCGTACAAGCTCACCTTCCGGGCGCCGGACCGGACGCTGACCGTCGAGGAGGCGGTGGCCGCCCGCGACGCGGCGGTGGCCGAGGCGGCGTCCCGCCTCGGCGCCACCCTGCGCGGCGCCTGAGCTGTGTAAGGAAGGGCCCCTTCTTATCGCATTCGGTAGAGGAAGGGGCCCTTCTTAACGCCTGGCCCGGTAATGCTGTGGTGCGGTCAGCCGGGCCGGGCTAGGGTCTCGATCATGGGCTACGTATTCATGCGCACGCGTACCGCGAACTGAGGCGGTGCACCCCACCGGTCGGGTGATCGACCGGTCGTTGCCGCGACGGCCGTTGCGCCGCCGCGGGTCAACCGTGTCGCCGCCGGACGACGTCTCGTTCCTCCGACACGACAGGACCATCCATGCGTGCGCGTTCCCACATCCTCATGGCCGGCTGCACGGCGCCGAGCCACATCTATCCCTCGCTGGCCCTCATCCGTGAACTCGTCGACCGGGGGCACCGGGTCAGCTACGTCGTCGGTGAGCCGCTGGTCGAGCTGGTCACGCCGACCGGCGCCGAGCCGGTGCCGCACCCGTCGCTGCTGCCGCTCGGCGAGCACGGCTGGCCGGACGACCCCGGCTCGGCGATGCGGATCTTCCTCGACGAGGGCATGTCCGTGCTGCCCCGGCTGCTCGACCGGTTCGCCGACGACCGGCCCGACCTGGTGTTGTACGACATCGGCGGGCTGGCCGGTCCGGTACTCGCCGCCCGGTTCGGGGTACCGGCGGTGCAGCTCTCCCCGACCCTGGTCGCCTGGACCGGATACGAGGACGACATGGCCGACTTCTACGACGCACTGCGCGCGTCGGAGAGCGGCCGGGACTACTTCGCCACCTACAACAGTTGGTTGGCGGACAACGGCATCGATGTCGACGCCCAGCGGTGGATCACCTTCCCGGAGCACGTGCTGTCGCTGATCCCTCGCGCCATGCAGCCGCACGCCGACCGGGTACCACCGTCGGTCCGCTTCGTCGGGCCGTGCCTCGACCCCGACCGGCTCGCCGACCGGAGCTGGACGCCGCCGGCCGGCGGCCGGCCGGTGCTGCTGGTCTCCTTCGGCACCGCCTTCACCGACCAGCTCCCGGTCTACCGGGCCTGCGTTTCCGGGTTCGCCGACTCGGACTGGCACGTGGTGCTGGTGATCGGCGAGCACGTGGACCCGGCCGACCTCGGTGACCTGCCGGCCACCATCGAGGTGCACCGTCGGGTGCCGCAGCTCGCCGTGCTCGACGCCGCGTCGGCGTTCGTCACCCATGCCGGGATGGGTAGCTGCACCGAGGCACTCTGGTTCGGGGTGCCCACGGTGGCGGTACCGCAGGCAGTGGACCAGTTCGGCAACGCCGACCGGCTCGTCGAGCTGGGCGTCGGCCGGCACCTGCCCACCGACCAGGTGACCGTGGAAACCCTGCGCTCCGCCGTCGACGAGGTCGCGGCGGACGCCGAGGTCCGTCGTCGGTTGACCGAGCTGCGGGACCGGGTACGCGCCGACGGAGGCGTCGACCGCGCCGCCGACGCCGTCGAGTCCCACCTGCGGTAGGTGCGGTTAGGAAGGGCCCCTTCTTATCGCTTTCGGTAGGTAAAGGGGCCCTTCCTAACGCTCGTCGGGGTCGAACCTGCCGGCCTCACGTAGCCCGGCCAGATCCCGGACCGTGATCTTGCGGTAGTCCGTCTCGACCAGCCCGTCCGTCCGCATCTCCCGCAGCGCCTTCTGAACCGTGGTGTCGGCGGCTCCGCAGATCGTCGCCAGTTCCGGCTGGGTGAGGTGTGCGTCGATGACCACCCCGTCCGGGGTCCGCCGTCCGTGGGTGCGGGCCAGGTCCGCGATGATCCGGGCCACCCGGACCCTGACCGAATAGGAGCTGAAGTCGATCCGTCGGCGGTTCGACCAGCGGTGCCGGTCGGAGACCATGGCCGCGGACGGCTCCCTTTTCGATCAGGTAGGAGGAGGGAGCCCGTCCCGTGCCCGGGCTGATGTGCTGCGGTGTCATGCGCCCACTGTGATTTCATGCGGGGTTCCGTATGAAGTTGCAGATCCCCCAGGTGTCGGGCTACCCTTTCTGCATAGACATGCGGAGGTGGGTATGGGTATCAAGGTTGGGGTCGCCGGGGCGAGCGGGTACGCCGGTGGCGAACTGCTCCGCCTGATCGCCGGCCACCCCGAGTTCGACCTGACCGTCGCCACCGCGCACAGCCAGGCCGGTCAGCCCGTGGCGGCCGTACACCCGAAGCTCGCCGGGCTGGACCTGGTCCTCAGCGCGACCGACCCGGGCGCCCTGGCCGACGCCGACCTGGTCTTCCTGGCGCTGCCGCACGGCCAGTCGGCGGCGCTCGCCGCCGCCCTGCCGTCCGGTGCCAAGGTCGTCGACCTCGGCGCGGACCACCGGCTGACCGACGCCGCGGCCTGGCAGCGCTACTACGGTGGCGTGCACGCCGGGGCCTGGACCTACGGCCTGCCCGAGCTGCCCGGCCAGCGGGCGGTGATCGCCGCCGCGACCCGGGTCGCGGCGACCGGCTGCTACGCGGTGGCCACCACGCTGGCGCTGGCCCCGCTGGTCGCCGCCGGTGCGGTCGCCCCCGACGACGTCGTGGTGGTCGCCGCCTCCGGCACGTCCGGCGCCGGCCGGGCCGCCAAAGCCAACCTGCTGGGCAGCGAGGTGATGGGTGACCTGTCGCCCTACAAGGTCGGCGCCCACCAGCACGTACCCGAGATCAAGCAGGCCACCGGAGCCACCTCGCTCAGCTTCACCCCGGTACTGGCCCCGATGCCGCGTGGCATCCTGGCCACGGTCACCGCGGTACCGTCGGCCGGCGGCACCGACCCGCGTGCGGTCCTCGCCGGGGCGTACGCCGACAGCCCGTTCGTGCACGTGCTCCCCGAGGGTGCCTGGCCGCACACCGCCGCCACCCTCGGTTCGAACTCCTGCCACCTCCAGGCCACCGTCGACGTCGACTCCGGCCGGGTGATCGTGGTCAGCGCCATCGACAACCTGGGCAAGGGTGCGGCCGGGCAGGCCGTGCAGTGCGCCAACCTGATGTCCGGCCTGCCGGAGACCACCGGCCTCTCCGTCTGGGGGATCGCCCCGTGAGCGCGAGGAGCGCAGCGCAGCGGAGCACCGCAGTCGCGAACAAGGAGGTGGCTCGGTGAGCGCGAGGAGCGCAGCGCAGCGGAGCACCGCAGTCGCGAACGAAAGGGCAGCCCAGTGACCGTCACCGCCCCTCGGGGCTTCCGGGCCGCCGGTGTCGCCGCCGGTCTGAAGAGCAGCGGGGCGCTGGATGTCGCCCTGGTCGTCAACGACGGACCGGATGCCACCGCCGCCGGGGTCTTCACCGCCAACCGGGTGAAGGCCGCGCCGGTGCTCTGGTCCCAGCAGGTCCTGCGGGGCGGGGTGGTACGCGCCGTGGTACTCAACTCCGGCGGCGCGAACGCCTGCACCGGCTCGCCCGGTTTCCAGGACACCCACGCCACCGCCGAGCACACCGCCTCGGCACTGACCGGCTCGGCGGGCCGGCTCATCCTCGGCGCCGGTGACGTGGCGGTCTGCTCGACCGGCCTGATCGGTGAGCGGCTGCCGATGGACAGGTTGCTCCCCGGTGTCCGGGCCGCGGTGCGGGGACTGTCCCGCTCCGGCGGGCCGGCCGCCGCCGAGGCGATCATGACCACCGACAGCCGGCCGAAGACCACGGTCGCCACCGGCAGCGGCTGGATGGTCGGCGGAATGGCCAAGGGCGCCGGCATGCTCGCCCCGGCCATGGCGACCATGCTCTGCGTGCTGACCACCGACGCGGTGGCCGGTCCGGAGGCGCTCGACGCCGCGCTACGGGCCGCCTGCCGAGTCACCTTCGACCGGATCGACTCCGACGGCTGCATGTCCACCAACGACACGGTGCTGCTGCTGGCCAGCGGCGCGTCCGGCATCGCCCCGACCGACCTCGAACTGGCCGCCGCGGTCACCGCGGCCTGCCACGACCTGGCCCAACAGCTCATCGCCGACGCCGAGGGCGCGACCAAGCAGATCGCCGTCGACGTGGTCGGCGCGGCCAGCGAGGACGACGCGGTCGAGGTGGGGCGCGCGGTGGCCCGCAACAACCTGGTCAAGACGGCACTGTTCGGCAACGACCCGAACTGGGGCCGGATCCTCGCTGCGGTCGGCACCACCGGCGCCGCCTTCGAGCCCGACGCGGTCGATGTCGCGGTCAACGGGATCTGGGTGTGCCGCTCCGGCGCCGCCGCCGAGGACCGTTCCAAGGTCGACCTCTCCGGACGGGACGTCACCATCCGGATCGACCTGCACGCGGGCCAGACATCGGCCACCGTCTGGACCAACGATCTCTCCCACGCGTACGTGCACGAGAACTCGGCGTACTCGACATGAGCCTCACCGCTGACCTCACCCGGGCCCAGGCCAAGGCGGCCACGCTGATCGAGGCGCTGCCGTGGCTGGCCCGGTTCTCCGGCGCCACCATCGTGGTCAAGTACGGCGGCAACGCGATGGTCGACCCGCAGTTGCAGCAGGCGTTCGCCGCCGACATGGTGTTCCTGCGGTACGCCGGCCTGAAGCCGATCGTCGTGCACGGCGGTGGGCCACAGATCTCCGCCATGTTCAAGCGGCTCGGTATCGCCAGCGAGTTCAAGGGCGGCCTGCGGGTCACCACGCCGGAGGCGATGGACGTCGTCCGGATGGTCCTGGTCGGCCAGGTCGGCCGGGAACTGGTCGGCCTGATCAACTCGCACGGCCCGTACGCGGTCGGCCTCTCCGGGGAGGACGCCCGGCTGTTCACCGCGGTGCGCCGTCCGGCGTACGTCGACGGCGAACCGGTCGACATCGGCCAGGTCGGTGACGTGGACTCGGTCGACGTCTCGGCGGTGACCGACCTGGTCGACGCGGGTCGGATCCCGGTCATCTCGACCGTGGCGCCGGACGCCGACGGGGTGCTGCACAACCTGAACGCGGACACCGCCGCCGCCGCGCTGGCCATCGCATTGCAGGCCCGCAAGCTGGTGGTACTGACCGATGTGGCCGGGCTCTACGCCGACTGGCCGGACACCGACAGCCTGATCTCCGAGATCACCGACGAGAAGCTGGCGGAGCTGCTGCCCAGCCTGGAGTCGGGGATGGTGCCGAAGATGGAGGCGTGTCTGCGGGCGGTACGCGGCGGGGTGCCGGCCGCGCACGTCGTCGACGGTCGGGTCGCGCACTCCACGCTGCTGGAGGTCTTCACCTCGGAAGGATTCGGAACGATGGTCGTGCGCGCGGAAGGTTCGGTGGAGTCGTGACCTCGCTTGTGGAACGCTGGGGCCAGTCCATGATGGACAACTACGGCACGCCGCCGCTGGCCCTGGTCTCCGGCTCCGGTGCGGTGGTGGTCGACGAGGCCGGCCGGGAGTACGTCGACCTGCTCGGCGGGATCGCGGTCAACGCCCTCGGCCACGCCCACCCGGCCGTGGTCGCCGCCGTGTCCAAGCAGGTCGCCACCCTGGGGCACGTGTCCAACCTGTTCGTGGCCGAACCCCCGGTCGCCCTGGCCGAGCTGCTGCTCGCGTTGGCCGGACGGCCCGGCCGGGTCTTCTTCGCCAACTCCGGTGCCGAGGCCAACGAGGCGGCCTTCAAGCTGTCCCGGCTCACCGGGCGGACCCACGTGGTCGCCACCCACGGCGGTTTCCACGGTCGGACGATGGGCGCGTTGGCGCTCACCGGCCAGCCGGCCAAGGCCGACCCGTTCCGTCCGCTGCCCGGTGACGTCACCCACGTCCCGTACGGCGACACCGCCGCCCTGGCCGACGCGGTCACCGACGCCACCGCCATGGTGATCATCGAGCCGATCCAGGGCGAGAACGGCGTGGTGGTACCCCCGGCCGGCTATCTCGCCGAGGCCCGGCGGATCACCTCGGCGCACGGCGCGCTGCTGGTGCTCGACGAGGTGCAGACCGGGATCGGCCGGACCGGGCACTGGTTCGCGCACCAGGCCGAGGGGGTCCTGCCGGATGTGGTCACCCTGGCCAAGGGGCTCGGTGGTGGCCTGCCGATCGGCGCCTGCCTGGCCTTCGGCGGCGCCGCCGACCTGCTCGGTCCGGGTGCGCACGGCACCACCTTCGGCGGTAACCCGATCAGCTGTGCCGCCGCGCTCGCGGTCATCTCCACCATCGCCAGCGAAGGGCTGCTCGACCACGTCAAGCGGGTCGGCGAGCGGATCCGGCACGGCGTCGAGGCGCTCGGCCACCCGCTGGTCGCCGAGGTCCGGGGTGCCGGCCTACTGCTCGGCATCGTCTTCACCGCGCCGGCCTCGGCGGCGGTGGCCGGGGTGCTGCGTGACGCCGGCTTCCTGGCCAACCCGGTGCAGCCGGGGGTACTGCGGCTGGCGCCGCCGTTCGTGCTCTCCCTGGAGCAGGCCGATGCGTTCCTCGCCGCTCTGCCCGCAGCCCTGGACGCCGCCCTGCCCGTGACGGCGGCCGGGAGCACCCCGCCCTCGACCCCGGCGGCCGGTACACCGTCGACCCCGCACCCGACCGCCATCCCGGAGTTGACCGAATGACCCGCCACTTCCTGCGCGACGACGACCTCAGCCCGGCCGAGCAGTCCGCCGTGCTGGACCTGGCCGCCCGGATGAAGGTCGACCGGTTCGCGTTCCGGCCGTTGGCCGGCCCCCGGGCGGTGGCGGTGCTGTTCGACAAGCAGAGCCTGCGCACCCGCATCTCGTTCGACGCCGGCATCGCCGAACTCGGTGGACACCCGCTGGTGGTGGACACCCAGGTGACCCACTTCGGTCGGGGGGAGACCCTGGCCGACGCCGGCCGGGTGCTCTCCCGCTACGTCGCCGCGATCGTGCTGCGTACCCACGGCGACGACCGGATCGCCGAGGTGGCCACCGGGGCGAGCGTGCCGGTGGTCAACGCGCTGACCGACGGCTTCCACCCCTGCCAGCTCCTGGCCGACCTGCTGACCGTCCGGGAGCACCTCGGCGGCACCGCCGGCCGCGTCCTGACCTACGTCGGTGACGCGGCGAACAACATGGCCCATTCGTACCTGCTGGCCGGGGCCACCGCCGGGATGCACGTGCGGGTCGCCGGGCCGGACGGGTACGACCCGTCCCCGGAGGTGGTGGCCCGGGCCGAGCAGATCGCCGCCACCACCGGCGGCTCGGTGGCCGTGCTGCGCGACCCGGCCGATGCGGTGAAGGCGGCCGACGTGATCGCCACCGACACCTGGACCTCGATGGGCCAGGAGGGTGACGGTCGGGACCGGATGACCCCGTTCTGGCCGTACCAGGTCAACCCGGAGCTGCTGGCGTTGGCCGCGCCCGGGGCGATCGTGCTGCACTGCCTGCCCGCACACCGGGGCGAGGAGATCACCGACGCGGTGCTCGACGGCCCGCAGAGCGCGGTCTTCGACCAGGCGGAGAATCGGCTGCACGCCCAGAAGGCGCTGCTCACCTTCCTGCTGGAGGCCGATTCATGACCGGACCGCTGACCCGCACCGCCCGGCACGCCCGCATCGTCGAGCTGGTCCGGGACCGCGCCGTCCGGTCGCAGACCGAGCTGGCCGACCTGCTCGCCGCCGACGGTGTGCAGGTCACCCAGGCCACCCTGTCGCGGGACCTGGAGGAGCTGGGCGCGGTGAAGGTACGCGGGGGCGACGGTCCGGCCGTCTATCTGATCCCGGAGGACGGCAAGCGCCCGCTGCGGGACGCCGAGTCGGCTCCGGCCCGGCTGGTCCGGCTGCTGCGTGAGCTGCTCACCGGCGTCGACTCCAGCGCGAACATCACCGTGCTGCGTACCCCGCCGGGCGCGGCGCAGTTTCTGGCCAGCGCGTTGGACCGAGCGGGCCTGCCCGAGGTCGTTGGCACCATCGCCGGCGACGACACCATCCTCGTTGTGGCCCGCGAGGCCGTCGGCGGCGCCGCGTTGGGAGCGAAGCTCTCCGCGTGGGCCGGCCGGGATGACCATGTTGAAGGGAGCACCACACCATGAGCGAGCGGGTCGTACTGGCGTACTCCGGGGGTCTGGACACCTCGGTCGCCATTCCCTACCTTGCCGAGCAGACCGGTGCGGAGATCATCGCGGTAGCGGTCGACGTCGGGCAGGGCGGCGAGGACCTGGCGGCCATCCGGCAGCGTGCGCTGGACTGCGGCGCCGTCGAATCCGAGGTGGTCGACGCGCGTGACGAGTTCGCCGCCGAGTACTGCCTGCCGGCCATGCGGGCCAACGCCCTCTACATGGACCGGTACCCGCTGGTCTCCGCGCTGTCCCGGCCGCTGATCGTCAAGCACCTGGTCATGGCGGCCCGCAAGCACGGCGGCACGATCGTGTCGCACGGCTGCACCGGCAAGGGCAACGACCAGGTCCGGTTCGAGGTCGGGCTCGGCGCCCTCGCGCCGGACCTGAAGATCATCGCGCCGGCCCGGGACTTCGCCTGGACCCGGGACAAGGCCATCGCGTACGCCGAGGAGCGCGGCCTGCCGATCGACGTGACCCACAAGTCGCCGTACTCGATCGACCAGAACCTGTGGGGCCGGGCGGTCGAGACCGGTTTCCTGGAGGACATCTGGAACGGCCCGATCGAGGACCTCTACTCCTACACCTCCGACCCGGCCGAGCCGCGGGACGCCGACGAGGTCGTGATCACCTTCGACGCGGGCGTACCGGTCGCCGTCGACGGTGAGACGGTCACCCCGTACCAGGCGATCGTGGAGCTGAACCGGCGGGCCGGCGCCCAGGGCGTGGGGCGGCTCGACATGGTCGAGGACCGGCTGGTCGGGATCAAGAGCCGGGAGGTCTACGAGGCTCCGGGCGCGATCGCGCTGATCACCGCGCACCAGGAGCTGGAGGCGGTCACCGTCGAGCGTGACCTGGCCCGGTTCAAGCGCAGCGTGGACCAGCGCTGGGGCGAGCTGGTCTACGACGGTCTGTGGTTCTCCCCGCTCAAGAAGGCCCTGGACGCGTTCATCGACGACGCCCAGCAGCAGGTCAGCGGCGAGGTGCGGCTCACCCTGCACGGCGGTCGCGCGGTGGTCACCGGCCGGCGGTCCGAGGCGAGCCTGTACGACTTCGGCATGGCCACCTACGACACCGGTGACACCTTCGACCAGTCGCTGGCCAAGGGTTTCGTGCAGCTCTGGGGTCTGCCGAGCAAGATGGCCGCGGCCCGGGACGCCCGGTTGGGTGGCTTCTGACCGTGCAGACCAGAATGAACGGCGTGGACGACAAGAGCCTCACCGAGAACAGCGCCGCCACCAACCGTACGAGCCTGTGGGGTGGCCGGTTCGCCGGCGGCCCCGCGGAGGCCCTGGCCCGGCTCTCGGTCAGCGTGCAGTTCGACTGGCGTCTCGCCCCGTACGACATCGCCGGCTCCCGGGCGCACGCCCGGGTGCTGGCCCGGGCGGGGCTGCTCGACGCCGACGAACTGGGCCGGATCCTGGCCGCCCTGGACGACCTGGAGGCCGCCTGCGCCTCCGGGGCGTTCCGTCCCACCGTGGACGACGAGGACGTGCACACCGCGCTGGAGCGCGGTCTGCTGGAGCGCCTCGGTAGCCTGGGCGGCAAGCTGCGGGCCGGGCGGTCCCGTAACGACCAGGTCGCCACCGACCTGCGGCTCTACCTGCGCGACCACGCCCGGGGGGTGGCCGGTCGGCTGGTCGAACTGGCCGACGCCCTGGTCGAGCAGGCCGAGCGGCACGTCGACACGCCGGCGCCGGGGATGACCCACCTCCAGCACGCCCAGCCGGTCACCTTCGGGCACTGGCTGCTCGCCCACGTGCAGCCGCTGCTGCGGGACCTGGACCGGTTGCGGGACTGGGACGCCCGGGCCGCGGTCAGCCCGCTCGGCGCGGGTGCGCTGGCCGGGTCGTCGCTGCCGCTGGACCCGGTACGCACCGCCCAGGAGCTGGGGTTCACCGCCGCCGCGGCCAACTCCATGGACGCGGTCGCCGACCGGGACTTCGTGGCCGAGTTCCTCTTCGTCACCGCGCTGGTCGGGGTGCACCTGTCCCGGCTCGGCGAGGAGGTGGTCCTCTGGACCTCGCAGGAGTTCGGCTGGGTGGAGCTGGACGACGCGTTCGCCACCGGTTCGTCGATCATGCCGCAGAAGAAGAACGCGGACATCGCCGAGCTGGCCCGGGGCAAGTCCGGCCGGCTGGTCGGCGGCCTGATGGCCGTGCTGACCATGCTCAAGGGCCTGCCGATGACCTACGACCGGGACATGCAGGAGGACAAGGAACCGGCCTTCGACGCGGTCGACACCCTGGAGCTGCTGCTGCCGGCGCTCGCCGGGATGATCTCCACGATGACGGTACGCGTCGACCGGCTGGTGGCCGCCGCGCCGGTGGGCTACTCGCTGGCTACCGAGGTGGCCGACTGGCTGGTCCGCCGGGGCGTACCGTTCCGTGACGCGCACGAGATCACCGGTCGGCTGGTGGCGCTCTGCGTGGCCCGGGACTGTGCCCTCGACGAGGTGTCCGACGAGGATCTAACCCTGGTCAGCGAGCATCTCGACCCGGGGGTGCGCGAGGTCCTGTCGGTGCGTTCGGCGTTGGCTGCCCGGACCACCCCCGGCTCGACCGGCCCCGGTCCGGTCGCCGACCAGCTCGCCGAGGCGGTCGACAAGCTCACCGGGTGGCGGCAGTGGGCGGCCGAGCGGGTCGTGCCACGCTGAGCTGAGCCCACCCAGCCCGCCGCCTGACAGCCCGCCGATCATGGAGTTGTGGTGCCCCGCAAAAGCCACCTGACGGGGTATACCACCCACCACAACTCCATGATCGACAAGGGGCTCCGGCTAGGCGACGTGGTCCAGGTAGCCGGCGATCGCCTCGGCGAGTACCTCCCGACCGGGGCGGGCCCACACGTCGGCGTGGAACACCTCCACCTCGACCGGACCGGTCCAGCCGGCGGCGTCCACCGCCTGACGCAGCCGGCGCAGTTCGATGCAGCCCGCGCCGGGCAGCGCCCGACCGAGCAGCACCCCCTCGGGCAGCGGGGTGACCCAGTCGCAGACCTGGAACGCGGCGATCCGCTCGCCGGCCCGGGCGATCTGCTCGTAGACCCGGTCGTCCCACCACACGTGGTACGCGTCGACCACCACACCGACGGCGCCGGCCGGGAACTGCTCGGCGATGTCGAGTGCCTGGCCCAGGGTGGCGACCACGCACCGGTCGGCGCAGAACATCGGGTGCAGTGGTTCGATCGCCAGCCGTACCCCGGCCGACTGCGCGTACGGCACCAGCTCGCCGATCGCGTCGGCGACCATCCGCCGGGCCCCGTCGATGTCCCGGCTGCCCGCCGGCAGTCCGCCGGAGACCAGGACCAGGGTGTCGGTGCCCAGCGCGGCGGCCTCGTCGATGGCGACGCGGTTCTCCTCGCGCCACCCGTCGGCGGTGAAGAAGCCGCCCCGGCACAGTGAGGTGACGGTCAGCCCGGCGTCGCGGACCAGCTTCGCCGCCCGGGCCAGCCCGTACTCGGCGACCGGCTCGCGCCACAGGCCGATGCCGGGTACGCCCGCCTCGGCGCAGCCGGCGACGACCTCCGCCAGCGGCCAGTGTTTCGCGGTGGCCTGGTTGAACGAGAACCGGGCCAGCCGGTGCCGGGGGAGCGGGCCGCTGACGGTCACTGCTGCACCCCCGCCACCGCGAAGTACGCCCGGGCCCGTGCGGCGGCCAACTCCGGGTCGGCCAGCAGACCGGCCCGTTCGGCGAGGACCAGCAGCTTGGCCAGGTGGACCGGCGACCGGCCGGACTGCTGACCGCCCACCATGGTGAAGTGGTCCTGGTGCCCGCAGAGCCAGGCCAGGAAGACGATGCCGGTCTTGTAGTGGTAGGTCGGTGTGCCGAACAGGTGCCGGGCCAGCGGCACCGTCGGCGCGAAGATCGCGTCGTAGGCCGCCAGGTCACCCCGGTCCAGTGCGGTCAGCGCCGCCGCAGCGGCCGGCGCGATGGCGGCGAAGATGCCGAGCAGCGCGTCGGAGTGCCCGACCTCGTCGCCCCGGATCAGCTCCGGGTAGTGGAAGTCGTCACCGGTGTAGAGGCGTACCCCGGCGGGGAGCCGGCGGCGCAGGGCGATCTCCCAGTCGGCGTCGAGCAGGGACGTCTTGATGCCGTCCACCTTCGCCGCGTGTTCCTTGACCAGGTGCAGCACCGTCTCGACGGCCAGGTCGAGATCGGTGGAGCCCCAGTAACCGGCCAGCGCCGGGTCGAACATCGGGCCGAGCCAGTGCAGCACCACCGGCTGGTCGGTGGCGGCCAGCAGCTCGCCGTAGATCCGCAGGTAGTCCTCCGGCCCCCGGGCAGCCGCGGCGAGGTGCCGGCTGCACATCAGCACCGGCCGGGCCCCGGCGGCGATGACGTCGTCGAGCTGCTCGCGGTACGCGGCGGCGATGTCGGTCAGGCTGGCCTCGCCCGGCGGGAACTGGTCGGTACCGACCCCGGCGACGATCCGGCCGCCCACCGACCGGGCCTCGGTGGCACTGCGCCGGATCAGTTCCCGGGTCGCCGGGTAGTCCAGCCCCATACCGCGCTGGGCGGTGTCCATCGCCTCCGCCACACCCAGCCCGTGGGACCACAGGTGGTGCCGGAAGGCCAGGGTGCGGTCCCAGTCGAGGACCGCCGGGGCGCCGGGGACGTTCTCCGCGGTCGGGTCGGCGACCACGTGCGCGGCGGCGTACGCGATCCGCGACGTGGGCGGTCCGGCCGGCCGGGGGAAGCCACCGTCACCGCTGATCCGCAGCCGGGTGCCGTCGGGCAGGCGTACCTCGGCGCTCATCGGGCCAGCTCCGCAACCTCGACCCGACGCTGCTCGCGGGCGGAGAGCAGGCCCAGCTCGGCGAGTTGTACGCCGCGCGCCCCGGCCAGGAAGTCCCACCGGAAGGGCTCGTCGGCGACCACGTGCCGCAGGAACGACTCCCACTGCACCTTGAAGCCGTTGTCGAACTCCTCGTTGTCCGGCACCTCCGTCCACTGGGCACGGAAGTTCTCGGTCACCGGCAGGTCCGGGTTCCACACCGGCTTCGGCGTGACGCTGCGGTGCTGCGCCCGGCAGGTGCGCAGCCCGGCCACCGCGCTGCCCTCGGTGCCGTCGACCTGGAACTCCACCAGTTCGTCGCGGTTGACCCGGACGCACCAGGAGGAGTTGAGCTGGGCGACGATGCCGCCTTCCAGCTCGAAGATGCCGTACGCCGCGTCGTCGGCGGTCGCCGGGTAACTGCGGCCGGACTCGTCGACCCGTTCGGGGATGTGCGTGGCGGTCACGCAGGAGACGGCGCGTACCCGGCCGAACAGCTCCTCCAGCACGTACTGCCAGTGCGGGAACATGTCCATGACGATGCCGCCGCCGTCCTCGGCCCGGTAGTTCCAGGAGGGACGCTGCGCCGGCTGCCAGTCACCTTCGAACACCCAGTAGCCGAACTCGCCGCGTACCGACAGGATCCGGCCGAAGAAGCCACCGTCGATGAGCCGCTTGAGCTTGCGCAGGCCGGGCAGGAAGAGCTTGTCCTGCACCACGCCGGTGCGTACCCCGGCGGCGGTGGCGGCGCGGGCCAGGTCGAGAGCGGCGGCGCTCTCCTCGGCCAACGGCTTCTCGGTGTAGATGTGCTTGCCGGCGTCGATCGCCTGCCGGATCGCCTTCTCCCGCTGTTGGGTGACCTGGGCGTCGAAGTAGATCTGCACGTCGTCGCGGGCCAGCGCGGCGGACAGGTCGGTGGTCCAGTCGGTCAGCCCGTGCCGTTCGGCGATCTCCCGGAGCCGGGTCTCGCTCCGGCCGACCAGCACCGGTTCGGGCCAGATGGTGGTCCCGTCGGCCAGCGGGATACCGCCCTGTTCCCGGATGGCCAGCAGGGAGCGGACGAGGTGCTGCCGGTAGCCCATCCGGCCGGTTACGCCGTTGACGATGATGCCGATCGGCCTGCGGGTCATGGTGTTCCTTCCGTGTACTCGGTCGGCCGTCGCCGTACGGATCTGGTCGGCACGGCACCGGCCGGCCCGTCCGGTGGACCGGTCGGGGCCGTCCGGTCCGACCGCCGTGGGGCGGGATCGGGCCGCCAGCCCCGACGGGGTGCGGTGGCCCGGTCGGCCGACCGGGCGCCAGAGGGTCCGGGGCAGGCCGGGGGCGGGACCGCACTCGCCGGACGGTGGGTGGGGGGCGAAAGGCGCATAGGTAAGCGCTTTCCCGAAAAGCGTAGGCGTCACCCGCCGTCAGGGCAAGGGTCCGCACAGTGGCCTTCCTCTCCGCCCGCTCCGGAACCCCCGCTGCACCCCACCCGGCACCCTGCTCCGCCGGCCCGACCCCACAACCCGTTCGGGCCGGTCGGCGCAGCGCTGCGGTGCGGTAACCTGACGTCTCGCCGCCCCGGTAGCGGCATCAATGGTCCGGACAGGAGGGGATGACCATGGCGACGCTCGCCGACGTCGCCCGGCGGGCGGGGGTCTCCCCGGCCACCGCGTCCCGGGTCATCAACGGCAGCAGCAAACCGGTCGCCGACGAACTCCGCGAACGGGTCATGCAGGCGGTCGCCGAGCTGCGGTACGTGCCGAACGCGTACGCCCAGCTCCTCGCGCGGTCCGACCGCACCGCGGTCGGCGTGATCGTGCACGACGTGTCCGACCCGTACTTCGCCGAGGTCACCCGAGGGCTGCAACGGGTCGCGACCGAACGCGGCCGGCTGCTGATCATCTGCAACAGCTACCGCGATCCCGAGCGCGAACTGGAGTACGTCGAACTGCTCCGGGGCCAGCAGGTCGCCGCGCTCATCCTCGCCGGCTCCGGCTATCACGATCCCGCCTTCACCACGCTGCTCAACGAGAAGCTCGCCGCGTACGAGGCGACCGGCGGGCGGGTGGCGGTGATCGGTCGCCACGAGCACTCCGGCGACGCGGTGATGCCGGCCAATGAGGACGGTGGCTACCTCGTCGGCCGGGAACTGCTCGCCCTCGGGCACCGGATGGTCGGGGTGATCGCCGGCCCCCGGGTGCTCACCACCACCACCGACCGGATCGCCGGCCTGCGCCGGGCCTTCGCCGCGCAGGGCCTGACCCTGCCCGAGGAGCACATCTGCTACGCCGGCTTCGACCGGGACGGCGGCGTTCAGGCCACCGGCGCACTGCTCGACGCGGTGCCCGGCTTGACCGCCGTGGTCGCGTTGAACGACCAGATGGCGATCGGCGCGCTGGCCCTGTTGCGCTCGCGCGGGATCGCGGTGCCGGAGCGGGTCTCGGTGACCGGGTTCGACGACATGCCGATCGCCCGGGACGTCACCCCGGCGTTGACCACCGTCCGGCTGCCCCTGGTCGAGATGGGGGTGCGGGCGATGACCCTCGCGCTGGATCCGGGGACGACCGGCGGGCGGGTGGAGGTACTCGCCGCCGAACTGGTCCGCCGGGACAGCACCGGGCCCGCGCCGGCCTGAGCCCGGGACCGCCCCGGCCTGAGCCGGGACGGGGCCCGCCGACTGCTCAGCCGCCGGTACCGAGCCGGTCGGCCAGGCCGGCGACGGTGGCCCGGTCGGGGTGCCCGTCGAGTACCGCGATTCGGTGCCGGCCGGACCGGCTGCCGCCGGCCGGGATCGACCGGGTCCGCGCGAAGGCGAACGCCGCGCACACCCCCGGGTACATGGCGGTCCGGACGAACCACCGGTCCTCCTCGGCCAGGCCGCAGAAGACCAGCGTGTACGCCGCGCCGTCGGCTGCCGTACCGGTGAGCGCCACCCATGGTTCGGCGCTGCCGTTGACCTTCTCCGCACCCTCGGCGGTGGCGGTGAAGGTGTCCGCCGGATCGGTCGACACGGCCCGCCAGAAGAAGCCGCCGTACCCGGCCCCACCCGGCCGGCCGTTGGTGGCCGGGCTGCCGAGCACGACGTCGTGGTCGGCCGGGGCGGTCAGCGTGTACGCCACGTCGAGCAGCCACCCGCCGGCCGGCCCGGCCAGCGGCGCGGCGGCCAGCCGACGGTGCTCGGTGAGCAGTACCGCCCCGTTCCGGTCCCGCCACTGGAGACGGTGGGCCAGCCGGTCGGCGTACCGCTCGTCCCAGCCGGTGTGCGCGATCCGGCCGTGGTCGTCGCGCCAGGTGTACCCGGTGTCGCGGACGTAGGTGCGTCCGCCCCACAGGTTGGTGCCGTTGACGTCCTGCACCGCCAGCGAGGCACCGAGGTGCCACACGTGGTCGGCGGGCAGGGCGTCGGTGACCACCGTGCCGGCGAGGGTCCGTACCGGGTGCAGGTACGGCCGGGGACCGTGCGTGGCGTCCAGGTCGGGATCGAGGACGTACCGGGCCACCGGTACCCCGTCGACGTGCAACTGTGGATCGTCGGTCACGGCTGCTCCAAAGTGACCTCGGCCCGCACCGGTCGGCGGGCGACGGCATGGCAGGCGGCCAGCACGTAGCCGGCGAGGATCGGTACCGCGACCGGGGTGACCAGCAGGGCCAGCAGCGCGGCGACCGCGCACACCCCGCTCACCCCGGCCCAGCGGGCCGGCCGGGCCAGGGACTCCGCGGCGGCGGTCCGCGCCGCCGCCCGCCAACCCCGGCCGCCGGTCCGGCCGACGGCGACCACGACCAGCCCGGCGTACCCGGCCAGCGCGACCGTCACCACGACGGTGAGCAGCAGCGCGGGCGGGCCGCCGGGGACCGCGCCGCGGGCCAGCGCGGCGAGGTCCAGTGCCAGCAGACCGGCGGCGGCGAGGGTGAGCAGCGCCACCGGGATGCCGGCCGGTACGGCCCGGACGAACCGGCGCAGGGTGCGCCGGGCTGTGGGCCAACTGCCGTCAGTGAGCCAGTCGTGCAGGGCGGCACTGGCGGTGGCGACCGCCGCCGGGGCGGTCACCAGCGGCACTGCGGCCAGCGTCGCCACGATGCCGAGCAGTGCCAGGTCGCTGCCGTCGCGCAGCACGTCCCGCCAGTCCCGCCGTTGCCCTGTGCTCACCGGTTCACCCCTTGAGCCCGCTGGTGTTGATGCCCTCGACCAGCATCCGCTGGAAGGCGACGAAGAACAGGAACACCGGCAGCAGCGACAGCACCGACATGGCGAACATCGGGCCCACCGCGCTCTGGCTGGTGGAGTCGATGAACAGGGTCAGCGCCACCGGCACGGTGTAGTCCTCCAGTTGGGAGAGGAACACCAACTGCCGGAAGAAGTCGTTCCAGGTCCAGATGAACGAGAAGATCGCCGTGGTGACCAGCGCCGGCCGGCTCAGCGGCAGGATCACGTGCCGGAAGATGCCGAACGCGTTGGCCCCGTCGATCTTCGCGGCCTCGTCCAGCTCGCGCGGGATGCCCCGCATGAACTGGACCATCAGGAAGACGAAGAACGCCTCGGTGGCCAGGAACTGCGGGACCAGCAGTGGCAGGTACGGCCACTCCCCGCCGACCATGCCCAGGCTGCGGAACAGGATGTACTGCGGCACGATCAGCACGTGACCGGGGAGCAGCAGGGTGCCGATCATGACGGCGAACCACAGCCCCCGGAGCCGGAACCTCAGCCGGGCGAAGGCGTACGCGGCCAGCAGACAGGAGACACCGTTGCCGACCACGGTCAGCAGGCTGACCATGGCGCTGTTGAAAAAGAACCGGCCGAAGCTGACGTCGAAGTTGGTCCACCCTGGGCGAAGTTGCCCGGGGTGAACTTCTCCGGCAGCAGGCCGATGTTGTTGACGATCTCCTCCTGGGACTTGACCGACGTCCCGATCATCCAGATCAGCGGGTAGAGCACGACCGCGAGGATCGCGATCAGCACGGCCAGCCGGACCGCCTGCCGGGCCCGCCGCCGGTCCGCCGGGCCGCAGGTACCGCTCCCGTGACCGCCACCATCACTTCTCCCCGTCGGAGTAGTGCACCCAGAACCGCCCGGTGCTGAAGAAGACGACCGTGATCAGGGCGATGGCCAGCAGGAAGACCCACGCCATCGCGGAGGCGTAGCCCATCTCCAGGTCGGTGAAGCCCTTGATGTAGAGGTTCAGCGTGTACATCAGGGTGGAATCGACCGGGCCGCCGGTGCCGTTGCTGAGCACGAACGCCGCGGTGAAGCCCTGGAAGCCGTTGATCGTCTCCAGCACCAGGTTGAAGAAGATCACCGGGGACAGCATCGGCAGGGTGACGTTGCGGAACTGCCGGAACCGGCCCGCGCCGTCCACCGACGCGGCCTCGTACAGCTCGGTCGGCACCTGCTTGAGCCCGGCCAGGAAGATCACCATCGGCGCGCCGAACTGCCAGATGGCGAGCACCATCAGGGTCTCCAGCGCCCAGTCCGGGTCGTTGACCCATGGCTTGCCCTCGATGCCGAACAGGCTGAGGAAGGAGTTGAACGCGCCGTCCCGGTTGAACATGTTGACCCAGACGATGGCCAGCGCCACGCTGCCGCCCAGCAGGGACGGCAGGTAGAACAGGCCCCGGAACAGGCCGACGCCGCGCCACGCCTTGTTCAGCAGCAGGGCCACGCCGAGCGCGGCGGCCAGCTTCAGCGGTACGGCGATCAGGGCGAACTTCAGGGTCACCTGCACCGCGTGCCAGTACGACGGGTCGTCACTGAACATCCGCCGGTAGTTCTCGAACCCCACCCACTGCACCTCGGACCAGGGGGTGAGGATGTCGTAGTTGGTGAAGCTCAGGTAGAGCGACAAGAGCATGGGAATCGCCGTGACGGCCATCAGACCGATGAGCCAGGGCGACAGGAAGACGTACCCGGCCAGACTCTCGCTGTGCCGGAACCGCCCGGTTCCGCCCCCGTGGGAGGCGGACCGGACGGATCCGGTGTCGCGTCGAGTCCGGTCCGGCGTCGTGGTCAGGGCCACGAGCCGGCTCCTTTCCGAATCCTCAGCGGGCAGGTCAGCCGATCGCGGCCTTGCAGGCGGCAATGAACTGCTCGGCGGCCTTCGCCGGGGTGGCCCGTCCGTACTGCGCCTCCTCGGCGGCCTTGATCAGCTCGGCGCGGACCTTGCTGTGCCCCTTCAGCGGCACCTGCGGCGACTCACCGAACTTCTGCGCCAGTTCGGTCTCCACGGCGATCGAGGTCTTCATCGCCGGGTCCTTGACGTCGTCGCTGACCAGCTTGCGGATGTCGAGGTTCGACGGCAGGCCCCGGTCGGTGCCGAGGATCTTGGCGGCCTCCGGGTCGTTCAGCAGGAAGTTGACCACGTCGACCGCGACGTCCTTGTGCTTGCTGCCCTTGAACACCGAGAGGTACATCGAGGCGCGGGCCCACTGGGCGCTCGGGTCACCCGGGTACGCCACGACCCCCAGCTCGTCCTTGGTGTTCTTCTTCAGCTCCGGGAGCTGGTTGGCCCAGACCCAGGAGGTGGCGGCCTTGCCGGTCACCACGAGCTGCTTGGTGATGTCGGTGGCGTTGCCCTCGTGGATCACGTCGGCGGTCGGGGTGGCACCCCGGTCGCGGGCACCCTTCCACAGCTCGAACCACCTGGTCACGTCCTCGACCGTGAAGCCGAGTTCCTTGCCCTTGTAGAGGTCCTTGCCCTGCTGGCGCAGCCACACCCAGAACGCCTTGTAGTCGGCGCTCGGGTCCATCGTGCCGGGGATCTTGGTCTTCTTGCTCACCTGCTCGGCCCAGGCGATGTGCTCCTCCCAGCTCATGCCGGTGGTCGGCTCGGGCAGGCCGTTCTTCTGCAGCAGCGTCTTGTTGTAGACCAGGCCCTGGGTGTTCTCCCCGGCGGCGACACCGGCGAGCTTGCCGTCGACCACGCCGTACTGCCACAGGCTCTTCGGGAACTTCGAGACGTCGAGCTTGCCGTTGTCCTTGTACGAGGTCAGGTCGAGCGTGGTGTTGCGGGCCGCGTACTCGGTGAGGAAGTTGTCGTCGATCTGGAAGATGTCCGGCGGGTTGCCACCGGCGGTCAGGGTGGCCAGCTTGTCGAAGTAGCCCTGGTTGGCCTGCCAGGTCTTCTCGAAGGTGACGTTCGGGTGCTGCTTGGTGTAGAGGGCGAGGGCCTCCTCGGTCAGCTTGGCCCGGGCCTCACCGCCCCACCAGAAGATCGACAGCTTGACCGGGGCGTTCGGGTCGGTGCTGGCCGGCTCGTCACCACCGCAGGCGGCGGCGCCGAACATCAGCGGCATGGCGACCGCCACTGCGGCGATGCCGCGCAGCAGCCGGCGCCGGGGGAGTTGGGTACGGTGGCTACGCGCGGTGGTTGCGTCCGCCGTCGAGGGCGTTGCGGGGTACATCTGTGCTCACTCCTTGGGCGTTAGGCCGCGTTTCGTAAGGCTCGGAGCCACTGGTCGATGATGGCGATGGTGACGGTGGCTTCG
>NZ_JBAKHU010000008.1:0-141004 GCF_036906895.1 Micromonospora sp. CPCC 206060 | reverse complement strand
CCTACTGGATCACCGCCGAGGACCTCACCGCCTGGACCGCCACCCGCGGCTACTCCGCCTGACGAACAACAACAAAGCAACAACAACGAGGGGCCGACCCACCCGGGTCGGCCCCTCACCGTGTTTCCACGTTCAACGGGTAGCGCTATCCGCTGGCCGACCCGCCTCCGGCCCGACCCCGGCACCGTCGACCCCGGCGTCGTCACCGGCCGCGTCGCCATCGGCCGCCCTGTCACCAGCCGCGTCGCCACCGGCCGCCCTGTCACCAGCCGCGTCGCCATCGGCGCCTGGCGCCGGGGCCAGGCGGTGGGCCCGGCGGCGCAGCCACCAGGTGGTGCCCAGCCCACCCACCACGGCAAGGAGCAGTCCCACCCAGGAGACGCTCTTGAGCCAGTGCTCGGCCACCCGCCCGAGGTGGTAGAGCAGGTACGTCGTACCGAATGCCCAGACCAGACCCCCGGTGGCGTTCGCGACCAGGAACCGCCGGTACGGCACGTGCAGCGCGCCGGCCAGCGGTCCGGCGAGGATCCGCAGCAGCGCCACGAAGCGGCCGAAGAAGACCGCCCAGACGCCGTACTTCGCGAACATGAACTCGGCCCGGTCCACCTGCGCCGGCCCGAGGTGTTTGGGGAACCGCCTGCCGAGCCGGGCCAGCAGGGGCCGACCGCCCCGGCGCCCCACGGCGTAGCCGACCGAGTCGCCCAGGATGGCGCCGGTCGCGGCGGCGATGGCCACCCATTCCGGCTCGACGAACCCGGTGGCCGCCAACAGGGCCGAACTGACCAGGGTGATCTCACCCGGCAGCGGAATGCCCATGCTCTCCAGGCCGATCACGGTGCCCACGAGCAGATAGACGGCCACCGGCGGCATCGCGGTGAGCCACTGCTGTACGTCGACCATCTCGCCACCTTCCGTTCCGGCATCGCACCCTACTCCGGATCCGGGACAGCCGAGGGACACCGGGTCACGGTCGTACGGGCGAGCGGGGCGGTCAGCCGAGCGGGGCGGTCAGGCGAGCGGGGCGGTCAGGCGAGCGGGGCGAGGAATTCCAGGCGGTTGCCGTGCACGTCCTCGGTGTGGAAGCGACGCATCCCGGGTAGTTCACCGTCGGCCCAGGTGACCGGGTAACCGGCGGCGGCCAGTCGGGCGGCGAGCGGGTCGAGATCGGGTCGGAGCAGGCCGGGGTGCGCCTTGCGGGCCGGGCGGAAGTCGTCCTCGACACCGAGGTGCAGTTCCACCCCGTACCCGGTGAACCAGCACCCGCCCCGGGCCGCGAGGGCCGGCGGTTTGGGCTTCTCCACCAGGCCGAGTACCCCGACGTAGAACGACCGCGACGCGGCCTCGGAGTCGCGCGGGCAGGCGAGCTGCACGTGATGGATCATGGTTACGCCTCCTCGTCCCGAAGCCTGGCACGGGGTTGCGTCAATAGCAAGACGAACGTACGGTTTTGTTGAGTCAAGAATGGCCGGTAAGTGTTGCCTAAGCACGGCAGCGGGCCGGCCGGTACGAAAGACTGCTCAGGACTATTCACAGTCGCTGGTGTGAAGGAGTACGACGTGGCGAGCCTCGACACCTTCGGTGCGAAGACCCAGCTACGCGTCGGAGACGCGAGCTACGAGATTTTCAAGATCAGTAAGGTGGACGGGCACGAACGCCTGCCGTACAGCCTGAAGATCCTGCTGGAGAACCTGCTGCGGACCGAGGACGGCGCGAACATCACCGCCGACCACATCCGCCAGCTCGGCGCGTGGGAGCCCACCGCCGACCCGAGCGTGGAGATCCAGTTCACCCCGGCGCGGGTGCTCATGCAGGACTTCACCGGCGTACCGTGCGTGGTCGATCTGGCCACGATGCGCGAGGCGGTCCGCGACCTGGGCGGCGACCCGACCAAGGTCAACCCGCTCGCCCCGGCCGAGCTGGTCATCGACCACTCGGTGATCGCCGACCTGTTCGGCCGCGAGGACGCCTTCGAGCGCAACGTGGAGCTGGAGTACGAACGCAACAAGGAGCGCTACCAGTTCCTGCGCTGGGGCCAGACCGCGTTCAACGAGTTCAAGGTCGTCCCGCCGGGCACCGGCATCGTGCACCAGGTCAACATCGAGTACCTGGCCCGCACGATCATGGAGCGCAACGGCCAGGCGTACCCGGACACCGTCGTCGGCACCGACTCGCACACCACCATGGTCAACGGCCTGGGTGTGCTCGGCTGGGGCGTCGGCGGCATCGAGGCCGAAGCCGCCATGCTCGGCCAGCCGGTGAGCATGCTCATCCCGCGCGTGGTCGGCTTCAAACTGCACGGTGAGATGCCGGCCGGCACCACCGCCACCGACCTGGTACTGACCATCACCGAGATGCTGCGCAAGCACGGTGTGGTCGGCAAGTTCGTCGAGTTCTACGGCCCCGGCGTGAGCGCCGTGCCGCTGGCCAACCGGGCCACCATCGGCAACATGTCCCCGGAGTACGGCTCCACCGTGGCGATCTTCCCGGTCGACGCCGAGACGGTCCGCTACCTGGAGCTGACCGGTCGCAGCCCGGAGCAGGTCGCGCTGGTCGAGGCGTACGCCAAGGAGCAGGGCCTCTGGCACGACCCGGCCGCCGAGCCGGACTACTCCGAGCGGCTGGAACTGGACCTGGGCACCATCGAGCCGTCTCTGGCCGGTCCGAAGCGCCCGCAGGACCGGGTACCGCTGGGCAACGCCAAGACGCTGTTCCGCTCGGCGCTGACCGACTACGTCGCCGACGACCAGGTTGCCGCAGCGAAGAACGGCGGGGCCACCAAGGCCGCCCTGGGCGGCCCGGCCGACGAGGCCAGCGCCGAGTCCTTCCCGGCCAGCGACTCGCCGGCCAACGAGAGCAGCGACCCCGCGGACGCGCCCCGCGAGCTGGTCAACTCGGCGGTCGGCTCCGGTGGACGGGCCAGCAACCCGATCCGGGTGACCGGTGACGACGGCACCGAGTTCGAGCTGGACCACGGCGCCGTGGTGATCGCCGCCATCACCTCCTGCACCAACACCTCCAACCCGCAGGTGATGATCGGTGCCGCGCTGCTGGCCCGCAACGCGGTGGAGAAGGGCCTCAACCGGAAGCCGTGGGTGAAGACCACGCTGGCGCCGGGCTCGAAGGTGGTCATGGACTACTACGAGCGGGCCGGCCTCACCCCGTACCTGGAGAAGCTCGGCTTCCACCTGGTCGGCTACGGCTGCACCACCTGCATCGGCAACTCCGGGCCGCTGCCCGAGGCGATCTCCGCCGCGGTCAACTCCAACGACCTGGCCGTGGTGTCCGTCCTCTCCGGCAACCGGAACTTCGAGGGCCGGATCAACCCGGACGTCAAGATGAACTACCTCGCGTCCCCGCCGCTGGTGGTGGCGTACGCGCTGGCCGGCACCATGGACATCGACCTGGCCAACGAGCCGATCGGTGAGGACACCCAGGGCAACCCGGTCTTCCTGCGCGACATCTGGCCGAACAGCGCCGAGATCCAGGACGTGATCGCCTCGGCGATCGGCGCGGCCGGCTTCGGTGCCGCGTACGCCGACGTCTTCGCCGGTGACGAACGCTGGCAGTCGCTGCCCACCCCGACCGGTGACACGTTCGCCTGGGAGGGTGAGTCCACCTACGTCCGCAAGCCCCCGTACTTCGAGGGCATGCAGCGCGAGCCGAGCGCGGTGAACGACATCACCGGCGCCCGGGTACTGGCCAAGCTCGGTGACTCGGTCACCACCGACCACATCTCCCCGGCCGGCTCGATCAAGGCGGACTCCCCGGCCGGCAAGTACCTCGCCGAGCACGGGGTACCCCGGCACGAGTTCAACTCGTACGGCTCGCGGCGCGGTAACCACGAGGTGATGATCCGGGGCACCTTCGCCAACATCCGGCTGCGCAACCAGTTGCGGGTGCCGGGCACCGGTTCCGATGCGGGAGCTCCGCTCCCGGAAGGCGGCTTCACGGTCAACCACCTGACCGGCGAGCAGTCGTCGATCTACGACGCCTCGGTCGCGTACGCCGAGGCCGGCGTGCCGCTGGTGATCCTGGCCGGCAAGGAGTACGGCTCCGGTTCGTCGCGGGACTGGGCGGCCAAGGGCACCATGCTGCTCGGTGTCCGGGCGGTCGTCGCCGAGTCGTACGAGCGGATCCACCGCTCCAACCTGATCGGCATGGGTGTCCTTCCGCTCCAGTTCCCGGTCGACACCACCGCCGAGTCGCTCGGTCTCACCGGTACCGAGACGTTCTCCATCACCGGGGTGACCGCGCTGAACGACGGCCAGACCCCGCGTACGGTGAAGGTCACCACCGACACCGGCGTGGAGTTCGACGCCGTGGTCCGGATCGACACCCCGGGTGAGGCGGACTACTACCGCCACGGCGGCATCCTCCAGTACGTCCTGCGCCGGATGATCGCCAACTGATCCTGCCTGTAAGGAAGGGCCCCTTCTTATCGTTTTCGGTAGAGGAAGGGGCCCTTCTTAACACTTCCGGGGCGGCGGGTACGTCACCCAACCGCCCCGGCACGATGCAGGGGATCAGCTCCAGCGGATGGAGCTGCTCTCGTCGTCGAGGACGCCGAGCTCGTCATCGATATCCATGAAAGGGCTCGACGCGCCCGCCCAGCCCCGGTACTCGAAAAGGCTCACCCAGCATGCCCGGCCGCCGATGAACGAGCCGATCTCGTCGTTCCAGTCCTCCGGTGTGATCAGCTCCACCCAGTAGTCGACGTCCGCGGTCGTCAGGGTGCAGTCGAACTCGGCGCTGTAGGTCAGCGTGCTCCCGCGGTAGTCCCTGTCCTCGCGCATGATCGCGACCGGAGCCAGGGCCGCCGGCGTGACGACGCCGCCCTGCTTCGCCCCGGTCCCGCCCAACCGTTGCACGTCGGGGCGGGTGCGCCGACGTTGCGCCCACCCGCCCCGACGTGTCCTCCGGATCAGATCCTGCCGACCCCCGCGCCTGCGGTGACCAGCGCCGGCACGTTCGCCGCCGCGTCGAGTTGGTACGCGTAGTACGTGCCCGGCTCGACGACGGTGCCGCTGGTCTCCGGTACGCCGGAGTTGACGAAAATGTTGTTGCGCTGCACCGCCCGGCCCGGGCCGCTGTCGGCGTACCCGCTCGCGGAGTACATCGGGTGCGGCACATCCTTGAAGTAGTTCCCCTCGACCATCACGCCGCCGTTCTCGGTGGAGGCGATCCCGTAGAGGGCGTTGCCGAGGAAGTAGTTGTTGTAGACGTGCACCGGCTCACCGAAGCGGACCCGGGGGTGCCGCTGCCGGCTGTTGTCGAAGAAGTTGTGGTGGATGCTCACCTTCAGGTGACCGATGTCGGTGGAGCCGGAGCCGTCGGAGTGGCCGATCAGCATGCTCTTGTCCGAGTGGTCGAAGTGGTTCCAGGAGACGGTCACGTAGTCCGCACCCCGCACGATGTCCACCGAGCCGTCGACGGCACCGGAGAAGCGGTTGTGGTCGATCCAGATGTGGTGTGAGTTCTGGCCGACGTTCACCGCGTCATCCTCGGCGAGGGTGAAGTTGATGTTCCGCACGATCACGTTGTACGACCGGTAGAAGTCCAGACCGCCACCGGTGATCTCGGCGTCGCCGACCCCGATGATGGTCTTGTTCGGGCGTACCCCCTGCTTGCTGGTGATCGCGATCCGGCCGGTGACCTGGATGATCAGCGGCCCGACGGTGTCGATGTACTCCAGGAAGTCGGTCGCGTTGGTCGCGGTGACCACCGGCCCGCCGAGGCCGCCGGTCGTACCGTTCTGGCCGAGTGCGTTGACTGCGGCGAAGCCGTCCGGAACGGCGCTGGCCACCGGCCCGTCCGCCGCCAGGGCGGCGGCGGTGGTCGCCGTCGCGGTCGCGGTTGCGGTCGCCGTTGCGGTCGCGGTCGCGGTCGCGGTCGCGGTCGCGGTCGCGGTCGCGGTCGCGGTCGCGGTCGCGGTCGAGCCCAGCTTGCCCACGCCGGCACCGGCCGGAACGATCGTGGGGACGTCCGCCGCCGCGTCGAGCTGGTACGGGTAGTAGCTGCGCGGGTCCGGCACGGTGCCCCGGGTCTCGATCGCGTGGTTGCAGGCGACCAGGATGTTGCCCCGCTCGACGATCCGGCCGAGGTTGCCGCTGAAGTCGACCCGGCCCGGGTTGTTGACGCTGTAGAAGTAGTTGTTCTCCATCAGCACGGCCGCGTCGTAGGTGGAGGCGACCCCGTAGCTGTTGTCGTAGTAGTAGTTGTTGTAGACGTGCGCCAGGGCGGAGAAGCGCACCCGCGGGTTCCGCTGGTCGGAACGGTTGAAGTAGTTGTGGTGGTAGGTGACCCGCAGCCGCCCGATGTCCTGCGGCCCGGCGTCCTCGTCGTGCCCGAGCAGCAGGGTCTTGTAGTGGTCGTGGAAGTGGTTCCACGAGACGGTGGCGAAGTCCGAACCGCGCTTGATGTCGACCGCGCCGTCATCGCCGTTGGAGAACTCGTTGTGGTCGATCCAGATGTGGTGGCTGAACATCTGCACGTTGATCAGGTCGTCGCTCGCGCCGGTGATGTGCAGGTTCCGGATGATGATGTTGTGCACGGCGTTCGCCGGGGGCGAGGTCACGTTGTCGTCGACCGGTACGCCGATGTTGAGCCCACCGCCGGAGAGCGTGGCGTTCGAGCCGAGCCCGACGATGGTCTTGTCCGAGGCGACGTTGTACATGCCGTCGTTGCTGCCGGTGGGCAGGTTGATGGTGCCGAAGACCTGGACGACGTACGGGCCGGGACGGCTGATGTAGTCGATGAACTGCTCGGTGGTGGTGACGGTGACCGTGGGTCCACCGGCACCACCCGTGGTCCCCGCCTGGCCCAGTGCGGTGACGCTGGCGAAACCGTCGGGGGTGGTGGCGGCACTGGTGGCCAGCGGGGCGCCCGGCGCCTTCGGGAGGTCGTCCACCACCGGCGCGGCGCCGGCCGGGAGGGCCGGAACCGTCAGCACGGTGGCCAGGGTGACGGCAGTGAGCATCCGTCGCCGTCGGGAACTCCGGTGATCGGCGCCGATCGTGCTGAGGAGCATGGGGGTTCGCCTTTCCGGGTGGGATCACCGACTACCGGCCCGGCACCGGTGGGCGAGGTCGGTGCCGGACGGTTCGGGGAACGGGTGATCCGTGGCGATGGAGACGGGAAAGCGCTTTCCGATCCCATGCTAGGAACCTCTATTCAGCAATGTCAATCAATTGGGGAAGGTTGCCGGAATCGCACCGAGACACCGGCAGACCTGCCGCCACAGCGCGTCCGCGAGTTCCGGCAGACTACTGAGCACCGTGACGTCCAGGTCGAGAGCGGTGACCAGCCGAGCCAGGTCGGCCGGGGTGTCCGCCCGACGTGCAGCAGACGGTTACCGTCGTCGACCGCCTCCACCGCCCCCGTACCCGGCCAGACGCGCTGCCGTACGGTCCCGGCGGGTTCGTGACTCACCGCTGTACGGGGGTAGCAAGAAGTTGCGGGTTGAGTGAGTGATAGAATGCAGCCGTGAACTTGAAAGAGTGGGCGAAGCGGGAAGGCGTCCACCCGGTGACGGCGTATCGCTGGTTCCGAGAGGGCAAACTACCCGTGCCTGCTCGACGGGTCGGCGGACTGATCCTGGTGGAGCGTGCCGCCGAGACATCGCCGTCGGGGATCACGGTGGTGTACGCCCGAGTGTCGTCAGCCGACCAGAAAGCCGATCTGGACCGGCAGGTCGCCCGGGTCACCACCTGGGCCACCGGTCAAAGCCTCGCCGTCGACCGGGTGGTCACCGAGGTCGGCTCGGCGCTGGACGGGCGGTGCGAGAAGTTCCTCGGCTTGCTGCGTGATGCGACGGTGACGACGATCGTGGTCGAACATCGGGGCCGGTTCGCGCGTTTCGGTGCCGAGTACGTGGAGGCGGCCCTCGCGGCTCAGGGACGGCGGTTGCTGGTCGTTGACCCGACCGAGGTGGACGACGACCTCGTACGGGACGTCACCGAGATCCTGACGTCGCTGTGTGCCCGGCTCTACGGGCGCCGGGCCGCCGCGAACCGCGCCCGCCGGGCGGTCGACGCCGCCACCGCCCCGGACGCTCCGGTGTGACGACGATCCAGGCGTACCGGTTCGCCCTCGACCTGACCCCGGGTCAGGAACGTGCCGTGCTCGCGCACGTCGGGGCCGCCCGTGTCGCCCACAACTGGGCACTGGCCAGGGTGAAGGCGGTCATGGACCAGCGGGCCGCCGAACGCGCCTACGGCGTCCCGGACGACCAACTCACCCCGGCGGTCGGGTGGTCGCTGCCGGCGTTACGCCGAGCATGGAACGACGCCAAGAACGAGGTCGCGCCGTGGTGGGCGCAGTGTTCGAAGGAGGCGTTCAACACCGGCCTCGACGCGCTCGCCCGCGCGTTGCAGAACTGGACCGACTCCCGCACCGGCAGGCGCAAGGGGCGACCGGTCGGGTTTCCCCGGTTCAGGTCCCGCCGCCGCAGCAGCCCGTCGGTGCGGTTCACCACCGGCGCCATCCGTGTCGAGCCGGACCGCAAGCATGTGGTGCTGCCCCGGCTGGGCCGGTTGAAGCTGCACGAGTCGACCCGCAAGCTGTCCCGCCGCGTCGACAACAACACCGCGCGGATCATGTCCGCGACGGTGCGCCGTGACGGCGGACGCTGGCGTGTGGCCTTCTGCGTCGAGGTGGAGCGTGCCGAACGGGCCCCCGCACGCCCCGGCTCGGTGGTCGGCGTCGATGTCGGCATCACACACCTCGCCGTGCTGTCGACCGGTGAACTGGTGGGCAACCCGCGTCACCTCCGCACCGCTGAGCACCGGCTGCGCCAGCTTGGCCGGGCGCTGTCGCGTAAAACCGGCCCCGACCGCCGCACCCGGCAGCGTCCATCGAACCGGTGGCAGCGCGCGTCCGTCCGGCTGGGCCGGGCACACGCCCGGGTGGCCAACCTGCGCCGCGACGGCCTGCACAAACTCACCACCCGGCTGGCCCGTGAGTGTGGCACGGTCGTGGTCGAAGACCTCAACGTCGCCGGGATGCTGCGTAACCGGCGACTCGCGAAGCACATCGCTGACGCCGGGTTCGCCGAGATCCGCCGCCAGTTGGCGTACAAAACATCGTGGAATGGTGGTCGGCTGATCGTCGCCGACCGCTGGTACCCGTCCTCGAAGACCTGCTCGGGTTGCGGCACGGTGAAAACCAAGCTGGCCCTGTCCGAGCGTGAGTACGAATGTCAGGCGTGCGGCCTGGTCATCGACCGGGACCGCAACGCCTCACTCAACCTCGCCGCCCTCGCGGCGGCACGGATCGACACCGCCGGGAGTGGCCCGGTGGCCGGACGTGGAGCCGACCAGAAGACCCGCCTACGCGGGCAGGTAGCCGTGAAGCGTCAACCCGGCACGGCAACCGCCGGCAAGACCGGGACCGTCCCACCGCAAGGCGGGACTACCAACCATGTGCTCACCAGAGCGCACTGAAAGGTAACGGCTGGTGTAGCGAAGCGCAGCCGCTCGTACCCGCAGCGACGACGGGCAGCGGCCAGCGAGCGGCGCGTCGGACGACGGGCAGCGGCCAGCGAGCGGAACGTCGGACGACGGGCAGCGGGCGGGGCGTCAGCCGGAGCGACGGGCGTCCCGGGCCTTCATGGCGTGCTCCAGCAGGGTGATCAGGACGTCCTTGCCGGACTGCCGCTGGCGGGCGTCGCAGAGCATGACCGGCACGTCCGGGTCCAGGTTGAGCGCAGCCTGCACCTCGTCCAGCCGGTACTGCCGGCTGCCCTCGAAGCAGTTGACCGCGACCACGAACGGCGTACCCCGCCCCTCGAAATAGTCGATCGAGGGGAAGCAGTCAGCCAGCCGGCGGGTGTCGGCCAGCACGACCGCGCCGAGCGCGCCGAGCGCCAACTCGTCCCAGACGAACCAGAAGCGGTCCTGCCCGGGGGTACCGAACAGGTACAGCACCAGATCATCACTGATGGTGATCCGGCCGAAGTCCATCGCCACCGTGGTGGTGGTCTTGCCCTCCACACCGGACAGGTCGTCGATGCCCACTCCGGACTCGGTGAGGATCTCCTCGGTCCGCAACGGCCGGGTCTCGCTCACCGTTCCGACCAGAGTGGTCTTACCCACCCCGAAACCACCCGCGACAAGAATCTTGATGGCGGTCGGCAGGGTCAACGACCCCGCCGACCGCTCAGAGCGCTCGTAGTCCATTGATAACCGCCTCGAAAACACTGTCGTCGGGAAGACCGTGGACCGCATATGGCTCCCGGACCCGGACCATGTCGCGGGCGACCAGGTCACCGAGGAGAACCCGGATCGTACCGACCGGCAGGTCCAGGTGTGCGGCGACCTCGGCGACCGAGAGCGCGCGCTGGCAGAGCCCGACGATGGCAAGGTGCTCCGGCCCCAGCCCCATCTCGGGGCCGGGATCCGTCCGGGTCGCCGTGACCAGGGAGATCAGATCGAACTTACCGGCGACCGGCCGGGCCCGGCCCCGCGTCACCGCATACGGCCGGACCACCGGCCCGGCATTGTCGTCGACCCACCGTTCTTCCGCAGACTCGCCTGAGACGGTCATCGGCGGCTACTTCTCGTCGGCCGACTGGTCAGGCAGGCGCGACGGCGACGCGACGTACTTCCCGACGCGGGTGACCAGCATCGCCATCTCGTAGGCGATCAGGCCGACATCCGCGTCCTCGGACGCCAGGACAGCGAGACAGGCGTTACGCCCGGCCGCGGTCACGAACAGGAACGACGACTGCATCTCGATGATGGTCTGCTGCACCTGACCGCCACCGAACCTCTTGCCCGCGCCCCGGGCCAGGCTCTGGATGCCGGCGGCCATCGCCGCCAGATGCTCACCGTCGTCCCGGCTGAGCCCCTGTGACGATGCCATCAGCAGCCCGTCTGTGGAGAGGGCGACCGCATGCTCGGCCTGCTTCACCCGGCCGACCAGGTCGTCCAGCAACCACGTCAGGTCGGCACTCGATGCCGTCTTCTGCCCCACTCGTCGTCCTCTTCTCCCCCGGCTCGTGTCGCCGTTGTCGGCTGGGCCAGCTCACCTGAGGACCCAGCGATGGTCGCGGTACCGAGCGCCGGAACCGGTCATCCCGGCTGTTCGTTCCCGTGGTTCGGATTGTCGCCGGACTCCGTCGCCGTCTCGGGCGCGGATTCGGCATCGAGCAGGCGCGCGGCCTCGGTACGGCCGCGCCGGGTGCCGGACTGGTAGGAACTCATCATCCGGCGTACCTGCTCGGGTGGTCGTGGTGCGTCCCTCTCCTCGGCCGCGCCGTCCGACGCGCCCTCGTCCCGCAACTCCGGCGCCAGGTTGGCCTGCCGGACCCGGACCGGCAGGCCGGATTCCGTCTTGACGTCGGAGGTCGACCGCTGCGGCAGCCCGCCCGGCGCGGGGATACCAGACGCCGTCGGCTCCGAGTCGGCCGGCGCGCCGGTGACCCGCGTCGTACGCGGCACGGTGACCGGCAGACCCGTCGGGTACGTCGGTCCGTCCAGCGCCGGGTTGTCCACCAGCCGACGGGGCCGGACGGGCAGGGACTGGTCGTCGGTGGTCGGCGCGGCCCGGGGCAACGGCGGAATGGTCCGGGACCGGGTCGGAAGCTGGTCCGGCTCGGTCAGGGCAGCGGTCGACGGGGCCGCTCCGGAGTGGCTGCTGGCGGCCACCGGGGTGGCGGGACGGGCCGGGACGGACGCGGCCGGACGCGGCCCGTCCCCACCCGACACGGCGACCGGGAACCCGCCGGACGACTCCGCGTCCGGACCGCTGTCGGTGACCAGCCCGGACGGGACGAGCACCACGGCCGTGGTGCCGCCGTACGGCGACTCCCTGAGCTGGACCCGGACACCGTGCCGCTCGGTCAGCCGGCTGACCACGTACAGACCGAGCCGGGTCGCGTTGGCCAGGTTCAACTCGGAGTGGTCGACGATGCGGGCGTTGGCGGCGGCGAGATCGTCCTCGCTCATCCCCAGCCCACGGTCCTCGATCTCGATGACGAAACCGGTGGCCACCATCTGGCCCCGCACCTCGACGGTGGTGTGCGGCGGCGAGAAGGACAGCCCGTTCTCGATCAGCTCGGCGAGCAGGTGGATGACGTCGCCGACCGCCCGGCCGGCCAGCGCCACCGGGCCCAGGGGCAGCACGTTGACCCGGGTGTAGTCCTCGACCTCGGCCACCGCGCCGCGGACGACGTCGACCATCGGCACGTTACGCCGCCATGCCCGGCCGGGCGTGGAGCCGGAGAGGACGATCAGGTTCTCCGCGTTACGCCGCATCCGGGTGGCCAGGTGGTCGACCCGGAACAGGTCCTCCAGCTCCTCGGCATCGTTCTCGCGCCGTTCCATCGCGTCCAGCAGGGTCAGCTGCCGGTGTACCAGCGCCTGGGTACGCCGGGCCAGGCTGAGGAAGACGTCCCGGACGTTACGCCGCAGTTCCGCCTGCTCGACCGCGGTCCGCACCGCGGTCTCCTGCACGGCGTTGAACGCCTTACCCACCTGGCCGATCTCGTCGTCACCGAACTCCAGGGGCGGCGCCTCGGTGGCGACGTCCACCTCCTCGCCCCGACCGAGCCGCTCCACCACACCGGGCAACCGCTCGTTGGCCAGCCGCCAGGCGGCGCCACGGAGTCGTTCCAGCTCACGCAGGAGGGCCCGGGCGGTGGAGATCGACACCACGATCGAGGCGATGACCGTGATCAGGCCCAGACCGGCGGCAAGCACCATCCGGACGATGACCCCGGCGGCAACCGGGACGGCCCGGTCGACCAGGGCGTCCCCGCCGGTGAGAATGAGTTCCTGCTGGGCGTCGAGGGACGGATCGATCGCGGCCCGCCACTCGGCGAGGGTCACCGGCAGGGCGGCGCCGGCCCGGGCGTCCCGGATGATCCGGTCCTCCAGCGCCCGGAAGCGGGTGAACGCCTCACCGGCCACCATCTGCTCGTACCTGGCCCGCTCGGTGCCGGGCAGTTCGGCGACCGCCTCACCGGCGAGGAAGCGCTGGGCGCCGATCAGCCGGGCGAAGCGGGCGTACTCCTCGCCGGTCATCCGCTCGGCGACCAGTGAACCGGTGAGCAGCGCGTCCTGCTGGGACATCAGCTCGCGGACCCGGACCAGCTGGATCAGGGCACTGGTGTCCTTGGCGATCTGCTCGTCGTCCACCTTGCTCAGTGCGCCGTACATCCGGAAGATCGAGTCGAGCACGTCGGTGTAGGCCCGGGCGGCGCCGGCCCGGTCGACCGCGCCCTCCTGCACCGACCGGCGGATCTCCGACAGCCGGTCGAGCCGGGCGAGGGTGTCCCGGATCCGGAGGGAGAGTTCGTCGGTGGCGGCCACGTCGACCCGCCAGTCCCGCACGGACTCCCGGAACTTCACGCTCAGCGCCTCGGTACGCGGGACCTGGGACTGCAACTCGGCCCGCCGCTGTGGGCCCGGCTTGGCCAGGTAGGCCACCGACAGCCGCCGTTCGGACTGCAACTCGGCCAGCAGGGGTTCACTGGGCTGGGCGATGCGACTGTCCAGGCTCTGCACCCAGAGCAGGTTGAGGCCGTCCCGGAGGGTGACCCACGCCGCGAAGGCCCAGAGCGCCGCCAGTGAGACGAGCAGAGCAACGACTTTGGTACGCAGACTCGCACTGCGGGAACCCATTACACCGTCCCTGGCCGGGGCTGTCCGGAATAGCGGCGAGCCGTACGCATGGGCGCGTACGCTTCGACCCCGGCGCACGCTAGCAGTGTCGGGAGTGTCACTCAAGCGCTCCTGATCATGCCGCTTCCATCGTGCAACCGATGGGGAACCGACAGTGCCGAAGTGACGAGGTCCGACCTGGCCTGGGCAAGCTGCCAGACAGCCAGTGTGGCCGCGCGCACAATCCGCACCGGATGGTAGAGATCCTTGTCATGCCAGAGCGGAGGGGCCACCGTGGCGTCACTGAACGACATCAGGTCGTCGGCGGCGGCGAGGTACCGCAGCCCGGATGCCACCGCGACGCGGACCCCGGGCCGGTCCTCCCGGGCCACCCCGAGCAGTACGTGCAGCGCGTACGCCGTTTCCTCCACGGTGCCGCCCCACCGCCCCCACGATCCGTCGGCGTGCTGGCTGGCCACCACCCAGTCGATGGCCCGGCCGAGCGACCAGGCGGTGACCGGGATGTCCGGGGCGTACCCGTCGAGGGCGAGCGCCGCGCAGAAGGTGGCGTAGTAGGGCGAGGAGTGCCAGCGGTCCGACCAGGAACCGTCGGCCTGCTGCCGGTCCAGCAGCCACCGGGTGAGCCGGTGGACGGTGGAGCGGTGCCGGACGGCGGCACGGACATCGTTCGCCACGTGCCAGCCGAGCGCCTCCAGGACGTGCGCGTTGGTGGTGATCGACCAGCCGTCCTCCCCCTGCCAGGTGCAGAAGTGCTCACCGGTGTCGTAGCCGGTGAGGCAGGCGGGGTCGACCGGGTGGCCGAGCCGGGCCAGCGCGTAGAGGGTGACCGAGGTGGTGTCCGCGTCGGTCGGCAGCCCCGGCCCGGTGGTCGTGCCGGCCGCACCGAGGGTGGCACCGAGCCCGGCCAGCAGCTTCGGTGACACGGCCAGCGGTACCCCGGCCCGGACCAGCGTGCTGAGCACCCAGGCCCGTTCGAAGACGGTGATCGGCGTGGTGCAGGGCACCGGGCCGCCCTGCCGCCGCACGGTGTCCTCCAGATAGGTCAGCACGGAACGGTCGTGGGCGCTGGTGGGGGGACCACCGAGCCAGGCCACGGTCGCCGCTGGTGAGGCACCCACCGCACCGGCCACCGGGGACACCCCCGGGTGCCGGCACGCGGCGCCGCCCAGTACCTCAAGGGCGTGCAGCAGTTTCTGGGGCAGCGGCGCGCCGGCCGCCAGCAGCCGGCCGATCGAGGCAAGCCGCTCCGGTCCGATGCCGGCCGGCAGCGGGAACCGGCCCGCGTTCCGCCAGGTGTCGAGCCCCGGCTGGTGCTGGTGGCGCAGCCGGTCGAGGTGCCCGTTGAGCCGGGCTACCAGCGCCGGCACGATCAGGTCCACCGCCGGGGTGTCGGGCACCTCGTGACCCGCGCCCAGCCGGTCGTGGAGGGCCCGCAGACCACGGTCGGCCGCGCCGACCAGCTCCGCCCGCAACGGCTGCCGGCCCGGGACGTCGGTCTCGCCGGGCAGCTGGGCCAGCAGCGCCTCGACGGCGCTCAGGGTCGGCACCACCGCGTACCCGCCCGGGGCGCCCCAGCCGCCGTCCGCGCGCTGCCCGGCGAGCAGGTAGTCCAGCCGGGCGGTGTGCCCCGGCAACCATGGCGCCGAGGCGACCAGCCGGGCGGTCTCGTAGACCGACGGACTGACCAGCCCGGGGGGCTCCAGCACCATGGAGGTGACGAGTTCCCGGGCCGCCGTGGCGACGGTGGCCTCGGTGGAGCAGGGGACCGGGGTGGACATGACGTGGTCCCGCACAGCCGTCACCGCACTCCCCAGAAGTCGGTCGTACGGTAGAAGCCGCTGCTGTACCCGAGCTGCCGGGCCAGGTAGGCGGCCTGGACCGGGCAGGTCACGGTCAGTGGGGCCAGCAGGTCACGGGACCGGTCGACCAGGGCGTCGATCCGGTGCCGCACCTCGGCCCGGTCGGCCACCAGCATCAGCGCGTTGAGGTCGCCCCAGCGCAGGTCACGCTCGTAGGTGCCCAGGTCGTTGACGAGCCGCAGCACCTGCTGCACGACCCCGCTGGCGGCAACGAGATCGTCGAGGTGGGCCGCGGTCGTCGGGTCACCGGTGTGGATCCAGTGGGTGACGTTGACGAAGGTGGCGCCGAGGTTGTCGGCGTTGTCGAGATACTCGTCGAGGGTCGGCACCACCGCCGGGCCGCCCTTCTCGGCGGTGGTGCTCTTCCAGACCCACTCCCGGGCCATCGCGCTCACCATCCGGGCCAGCTCCGCGCGCCAGACCCCACGCAGCGCCGGGTACGTCGGTGCAGTGGCCAGCTCGTCGCGCAGTTCGGCCAGGAACCGGGCCAGCGGCTGGTCCGCCGGTGGCGCGGCACCATCGGCGACCGCCAGTGCCGCGTCGACCAGGCGGTCCACCTCGGCGGCCGAGGTCGCCACCCGGTCCACCAGCCAGTCGACGGCGAAGCCCCAGAGCACCGTCCGGTTGGTCAGCCTCAGCTGCTCCTCGGTGCACCACGGTGCACCGAACGCGATGGCCATGGCGATGCTGCTGAACAGCGTCGCGTCGAACGGGTCGGCGGGAAAGAGGTCGCGGTGGTCGACGGCGCAGCGCTGGAGATCCCGTTGTCCACGGGCGACCAGCGCGCAGATCCGTCCCTGCTCGGTCGCCGTACCGATCTGGTCGTCGACGACCGGGGGCCGGCCCGGCCACGCCAGCGCGTCGGCGTACGACGGGGTCACCTGGCCCGGTCCGGCGGGGAGCACCGTGCTGGTCTGGTCGGGCCCGGACAGGCCGACGTTGGGTACCACGTTCACGCGTCCACGACCTGCCCGAGCGGAAGCAGGTGGAGCTCGACCCGCTCGCCGGGCCGCAGCGAGGCCGCCAGCTGCGGCCGGGGCATACCCCGCTCGCGCAGCCGGAAGCGGTACCTGCTCAGCAGGGTGGCGACGATCAGCGGTGCCTCCAGCGCGAACAGGTACATCCCGATGCACTGGTGCGCCCCACCGCCGAACGGGTAGTAGGCGTAGCGGTGCGGGCGACGCGGCTGGTCCGGTCCGAACCGCTCCGGGTCGAAGACGTCCGGTCGGTCCCAGTACCGGGAGAGCCGCTGGGTGACGTACGGGCTGAGCACGACCGTCCCGCCAGCCTTGATCCGGGTGTCACCGATCACGTCGTCGGCCAGGGCGGTACGCGGTACCAGCCAACCCGAGGGGTACATCCGGACCAGCTCGTCGAGGACCATCCTGGTGTAGCGCAGCTCGCCGAGCTGCTCGCGGTTGATCACCTCCCCCGGGCGGACCACCCGGTCGAGTTCGGCGTAGAGCCGCTCGGCGATCTCCGGGTGCTCGTCGAGGATCGGGAAGAGCCAGGTGAGCACCACGTACGTGGTCTCGGTGGTGGTCGCGAAGATCGAGACGAGGTCGTCGCGGACCCGCTGCTCGGCCAGCTCCCGGCCGGCGTCGTCGCGGGCCGAGGCGAGGGTGGCCAGGATGTCGTCGCCACCGGACGGGTGGGTGCGTTCGCGACGGACCAGCGGCAGCAGGATCTCGTCGATGTTGGACACCGCCTGCTGGAACGCCCGGTCGCCCGGCATCGGCACGGCGTCGGGCATGAACGGGGCGAGCAGCCGGAAGCGCAGTGAGGTGGCCACGACGTCCTGCTCCTGGACCACCCGGACCCCGTCGGCGACCGGGATCTTGTCACCGAAGAAGACCCGGATGACGGCCTGGCAGATGATCCGGGAGATCTCGGTGGCGGCGTCGACGGGCTGACCGGCGCGGGCGGGCTCGGCGAGCTCGTCCACCGCCTCGCTGATCGCTTCGCTCAGGTCGTCCACCATGGAGTCAATCCGCTTGGCGGTGAAGTGCGGTTGCAGCCGACGGCGGCTGGCCTCCCACTCCGGCCCCTCACCGAGGATGCCGTCCCCGGCCAGGCGGCGGACCGACTTCCACAGCATGCTGTTGCCGCCCCGCGAGTAGTTGGCGGCGTTGTCCCGCAGCACGTGCTGCACGTGCGCCGGCTCGGTGACCAGGTAGGGACGGATGCTGCCCAGGTTGAGCTGCACGACCTCACCGGCGGCGGCCTCCGCCACCTCGACCATCGTGCGCAACGGGTCGCGCAGCAGGCCCGGCAGGGTGCTGCGCAGGGAAATGACCTGGGCGGCCCGACCGGCTCCGACGGACGTCACCTCAGCCATGACACCTGCACTGGTGCTCCTCGCGATCACAGCCACGCGCCTGGTCAGCGATGCGTGGCGGCATGGTCATTCCCTGTTACGTCCTCGCGAGCATGCCATCACCGGCCCGAGTTCTCTAGAGGTGACGCGAAGAAAGTTCGCCGACAGTGACCGCTCCTCCACAGTGGAGGACGTTCCCTGGTCAGCCGCTCAGCGGACGACGGTACCGCCACTCGTCGGCCATCGGGCGGTAGCCGAACCACCGGTTGATCGCCAACATCGGCTCGTTCGCGGCGTCGTTGTTGGTGAACGCCCACCGGTACCCGCCGGCCCGGGCCCGCCGCAACGAGTCGTGCTTGACCAGTTTGGCCAGACTCTGACCACGGAACTCCCGCCGGGTCCCGGTCATCCCCGACCAGTACCGCTCGCGCCCGTCGGTCACCACGATCGTGAAGGCCGCCACCGCGTCGTCCACCAGGGCCACCGTGGACAGGCCCCGGTCCAGGTCCGGCCGTTCCCAGCGGAGCGCCAACCAGTCCTCGTACGAGATCTCCACGGTCGCCACGTCACCCGGTTCGTCGCGGGCCGCCTCCAGATCCGCCTCGTACAGCGGCCGGGGATCGGTGGCGAACTCGACGGCGGTGACCAGTCGCACCGCGTCCCGGGGAGTGGGAGCCGGGCGCAGCGCCCGGGACGCGATATCCAGCCGCTGGAAGCGGGCCTGCCGACCGCGCTGGTACCCGTGCCGCTCGGCGAAGGCCATCGAGTCGGCGTCACCGCCTACCCAGGAGTGCACCACCCGGGCGTCGAGCCCGGTGAGGTACTCCTCGGCGGCGGCGAGCAGCACCGTACCCGCGCCACGACCCCGCCGCTCGGGGTGCACCGAGACGTTGGCGAAGGCCAGCCCCGGTTCCTCGGTCTCGAAGAGCAGTCCGGCCCGGGCCGCCCCGAGGATCTCGCCGTCGGCCTCGGCCACGAGCAGTCGGTAGCGCTGGGCCTCCGGCGCGGAGGTGACCTGCCAGGCGATCGCCTCGGCGGTCAGGACGTGGTACGGCATCGCCGCCCGGAACACGTCGGCGACCCCGACCGCATCCGCCGGCTCGAAATCACGGATGTTGATGCTCACAGGCGGCAAGCTACCGGAGACGGGCGCCCAGCGCCCAGATCTTTCCACCGGCGGAAACACTCTGCCGGTGGGATGACCGGGCGCGGCCCGCCGGCCTGTGCCACGCTCATGGCATGGACGACAGGACGATTCTGAGCCGGATCAGCGAGTTGGTGGACGAGGAGCACCGGCTTCGGGCGCAGGCCCAGTCGGCACAGGTGGGCACGGACCCCGACGCCGACCGGCTGCGCGAACTGGAGGAGTCCCTCGACCAGTGCTGGGACCTGCTGCGCCGCAGGCGTGCCGCGCGCGCCAGCGGCGAGGACCCGGAGGCCACCGGCAGCCGGCCGAAGTCGGAGGTGGAACGCTACCTCCAGTGATCCGCCGGGTCAGCCGGCGAGCACCGCGGCGACCGCCGGGATCAACCCCTCGGCGGTACGCGTCGGCGCGTACCGGGTCTCCGGCCAACGCCGCCCCCGGCACAGCCAGACACTGGGCAGTCCGGAGGCCGCCGCGCCCCCGATGTCGGACTCCGGCCCGTCACCCACCACCCACGCCCGGCGCAGCGGGAGCCGGACCCGTTGGGCGGCGAGTACGAAGATCCGTGGGTTGGGCTTACTGACCCCGGCCTCCTCCGAGATGATCCAGTCGGCCAGGTACCGGTCCAGGCCGGTCCGCCGGATCTTCTCGTCGTCCCGGCGCACCGAACCGTTGCTGACCACCACCGGCGTCCAGCCGGCCTCCCGGGCGATCCGCAGCGCACAGGCCACCAACGGATCGAGCCGGAGCTGGGCGACCACACCGTCGTGCAGCTCCTCGACCAGGTCGAGGGAGGGGATCCGTAACCGGTACCGGTTACGGACCGCGTCGGCGACGTCCCAGCAGTCGGTCAGCCCGTCGGCATCGACGGAGAGGAGCCAGTCGATGTCACCGGGGGGCGCGTCTATCTCCGCAAGGAACCGCTGCCCCCAGGCGCGGAACGCGCCGGCCCGGTCCAGCAGGGTGTTGTCCAGGTCGAGGAGCAACAGTGGCACTGCCGCAGGCTACGGGACACCTGGCATCGACAACAGCCCTTACGGTAACCGGAATCCGCCGGTCGGTCCGCCGATGACGGCGGCGGTCCGGGAACGGTGGGCAACAGCGACCGGTCAGGCGGGTACGACCCGTCGGGGCGCGCCCTGGTGCGGCAGCCGGTCGGCGAGCATCTGGTGCGCGGCCCGGGTGGCGGCGAGAACCGCCGGGTCGAGGTCGGCCACCAGCAGGTCCGCGCCGGTGTCCGCGCCCCGGGCGAGTACCCGCCCCTGCGGGTCGTAGATCGCCGCGCCCCCGTTGAACCGCCACGGCTCGGCGCCGCCCACCGCGTTGGCGAAGATCACGAACATGGTGTTGTCCAGCGCGCGGGCCGGATAGTAGAGATCACGGCGGTGCTCCGAGCCGACCAGGTAACCACTCGGGCAGAGGTAGCCGTGCGCACCGTCGCCAGCCGCCGCCCGGCCGTGCTCGGGGAAGCAGCCGTCGTAGCAGATGCCGAGACCGAACCGCCAGCCGTCGAGCGACAGGGTGGCGCCCCGGTCACCGCGGACGAACAGGGCGGTCTCGTCGGCCCACAGATGCTGCTTGTCGTAGCCGACGACGACCTGCCCGTCCCGCCGGACGACCAGCGAGGAGCAGGTGCGTCGGCCGTCCGGGTGGCGGACCGCGGCGCCGACGACGGTCACCACGCCGGTCTCCCGGGCCGCGGTACGCAGCACGTCCAGGCGGGCATCCGCGACCCCGCCGGTCGGGTCGGCGGCGACGTCCACGGCCACGCCGTCGGCGAGGGTCGGCGGGTGGTACGCCGGCAGGAACAGCTCGGGCAGCACCAGCAGGACGGCACGGGCGGTGCCGGCCCGACGGACCAGATCGGCTGCGGCGAGCGCATTGCCGGCGACGTCACCGGGCACCGGCTCGGCCTGGCCGGCGGCCACCCGCAGCGGCGTGCTCGGTACGGTGGGCCCAGGCAGCGTCGCACCGGCGTCAGGCAGCACAGTCATCCGGCGATGGTAGCGACGGGACGGTCCGGCCGACCCGGGCAGGAGCAAGCCGTACGTACGGTTTGCACAGCGCAACGCCACCTGCCACGATCTACCCGTGCCCAGGGTAAGCCAGAACCAGCTCGACGCCCGCCGCCAGGAGATCCTCGCCGCGGCGCGGGCCTGCTTCGCCCGGCACGGGTACGAGGGCGCCACGGTACGCCGGCTGGAGGAGGCGACCGGACTGTCCCGGGGCGCGATCTTCCACCATTTCCGCGACAAGGACTCGCTCTTCCTCGCGGTGGCCGAGGACGATGCGGTCGCCATGGTGGAGACGGTCGCCCGCAACGGTCTGGTGCAGGTGATGCGGGACCTGCTGGCCCGGGCCGTCTCGCCGGACACCACCGGCTGGCTCGGCAGCCAGCTGGAGGTGTCCCGCCGGCTGCGCACCGACCCGGCGTTCGCCCGGCGCTGGGCCGAACGCTCCGCCGCCATCGCCGCCGCCACCCGGGACCGGCTGGCCCGGCAACGCGACGCCGGGGTACTCCGCGACGACGTACCGATCGACGTGCTCGCCCAGTTCCTGGAGCTGGCCTACGACGGCCTGGTGCTGCACCTGGCCATGGGTCGACCAGCCGGTGACCTCGGCCCGGTGCTCGACCTGGTCGAGGAGGCCGTGCGGCGCCGGTGAGGCCGCCCGCTGTCGGCGTCCAGGACCGGCCCAGCGCTCCACCGCTGGTAGGGCCCGATCGACGTGCTGGCGTAGCTGTTCCACAATGGGGACGCGATCCCTCGCGCGACAGGAGCACACCTTGACCGTCCTCACTGCCCCGGGCGACACCTGGGGGATCCCCGGCCCGACCTTCCTCGCCCTCTACCTGGGCGCCGCCGCCCTGATCGTCTTCGTCTCCCTCATCTGGCGGAAGGTACTCTTTGCCGGCCGGAACGCGTGCGACGCCGACCAGCTCGGCCCGCAACAGGTCGCCTATCTCAACGGCGGTGCCCGGACGGCCCTCTACGCCGCCCTCGGTGGGCTGCGCGCCGCCGGGGCCGTCGGCGCCACCCGGGACCGGCGGCTCGCCGTCACCGGACCGCTGCCCGCCGGGGTGACCCCGCTGGACCGGGCCGTCTACCAGGCGGCCGGGAACCGGGTCCGGACCCGTGACCTGACCGGTGACCTGGCGGTCGTCGGCGCGCTGGCCCAGCTCCGGGCCGGGCTGGCACAGCGGGGTATGGCGCTCGGCCCCGGCCAGCGCGCCGCCGCCCGGATCGGCTCGCTGCTCCTGCTCGGCCTGCTGCTGATCGGCGGGCTGCGGCTGGGCTTCGGGCTGGCCGGCGGGAAGCCGATCGGCTTCCTGGTGCTCAGCATGGTGGCGGTGTTCTTCTTCTTCCTGGTGCAGATGCGCGCGCCGTACAGCACCCGGGCCGGTCGGGCGGCCCTGCGGAACCTACGCAGCCGGTACGCCCATCTCGCCCCGTCCACGGCCCCGGCCTACTCGTCGTACGGCGCCGCCGGGGCCGCGATGGGTGTGGCGCTCTTCGGTGCCGCCACGCTCTGGGCACTGGACCCCGGCTTCGCGGCCGAGGCCGAGATCCAGCGGCAGGCCGCCGGAAGCAGCGGCAGCAGCGGCGGTGGCGGGGACAGCGGCGGCGGGGATGGCGGTGGCAGTTCCTGCGGTGGTGGTGGCGGCTGCGGCGGCGGGTGCGGCGGGTGCGGGGGATGATCCCCGAGGCGTACGGGGTGGGCATCGGCTGGCGACCGGAGATATCCGGCTTCTTCGCCGACCTGCCCGGCCTGCGCTTCGTCGAGGTGATCGCCGAGTCGGTGCCGCCGACCGGTCCGCTCCCCACCGGCCTGGCCGGGCTGCGGGACCGGGGCGTCACCGTCGTGCCGCACGGCGTACGGCTCTCCCTCGGCGGCGCGGAACCGGTCGAACCGGCCCGGGTCACGCGGTTCGCCGCCGTCGCCGAGCAGCTCGACGCACCGCTGGTCAGTGAGCACATCGCCTTCGTCCGGGCCGGAGGGCTGGAGGCCGGTCACCTGCTGCCGCTGCCCCGCAGCCGGGAGGCGGTCGACGCGGTGGTCGCCAACGTCCGGCGGGTACAGGCGGAGCTGTCGGTACCGATCGCGCTGGAGCCGATCGCCGCGCTCTTCGACTGGCCGGACGACGAACTGGACGAGGCGGACTTCCTCACCGAGATCCTGGACCGTACCGACGCGCTGCTCCTGCTCGACGTGGCCAACGTGTACGCCAACGCCCGCAACCGGGGCACCGACCCGACCGCGCTGCTGGACCGGCTGCCGCTGGAGCGGGTCGGGTACGTCCACGTGGCCGGTGGCACCGAACACGACGGCGTCTACCACGACACGCACACCCATCCGGTCCCCGCAGCGGTCCTCGACCTGATCCGGGAGCTGTGCGCCCGGCACCGCCCACCGGCGCTGCTGCTGGAACGCGACGGGGCGTACCCGCCGGCGCCGGAACTCCGCGCCGAGCTGGACGCCATGGCCGCCGCCTCCGGCTACCCCACGGTCACGTGAGCGGGGATCTCGCCGCCCGGCAGGCAGCCCTGGTCGCCGCGCTGGTCGCCGGTGCCGACGTACCCGATGGTTTCGATGTCCGGCTGGTCGGGGTGGCGCGGGTCGCGTTGCTGCGCAAACGGGCCGGCGAGGTGGCCCGGCACTGGCCGTTGCTCGCCGCCGGGCTGGGCACCCGGTGGCCGGGGGTCTTCCTCGACTGGGCGGCCGGCCGACCCACCGGAGGCGGCCTGCGCGACGGCTGGGACCTGGCCCGCACGCTGCGCGACCAGGGGACGCTGCCGCTGCTCGGTGCCGATGAGCTCGCCGTCCGGGAGGCCACCGCCCGGTACGACGGCGTCGACCCACCCCGGCCACGTCGGTGTCCGGCACTGGTCCGGGCCGGTGGCGCCGTCGCCGTCCAGGTCGCCGGTCGGGTACGCCTGTTGCGCCCGGCCCGGAATCGCTGACCCCTGGCGGATACGGCAGGATCACCGGCATGGATCTCGGACTGACCGACCGGGTGTACGTGCTGACCGGGGCGTCCCGGGGGCTCGGATTCGCCACCGCCGAGTGCCTGGTCGCCGACGGCGCGCGGGTGGTGCTCTCCGCCCGGGACGGGGCGCGGGCCGCAGCCGCCGCCGAGCAGCTCGGCGGACCGGAGCACGCGGTGGCCATCGGCGCCGACCTGGCCGACCCGGCCACCCCACAACGGCTGGTGGAGACCGCCCGGGCCAGCTTCGGCCGGCTGGACGGGGCGCTCATCTCGGTCGGCGGTCCCCCGCCGGGTAGCGCGTCGGCCGCCACCGACGAGCAGTGGCGGCACGCCTTCGAAACCGTCTTCCTCGGCACCGTGCGTACCGCCCGGACCATCGCCGCCGAACTGCCGGCGGGCGGGGCGATCGCGCTGGTGCTCTCCACCTCGGTCCGGACCCCGATCGGCGGTCTCGGCATCTCCAACGGGTTGCGCCCCGGTCTCGCCGGGGTGGCCAAGGACATGGCCGACGAGTACGGCCCCCGGGGCGTCCGGCTGGTGGGGCTACTGCCGGGGCGGATCATGACGGACCGGAACCGGGAACTCTTCGCCGCCAGTGGCGACCCGGAGCGGGCCCGGGCCGAGGCGGAGGCGGGGATACCGCTGCGCCGGATCGCCGAGCCGGCCGAGTTCGGCCGGGTCGCCGCGTTCGTCCTCTCCCCCGCCGCGAGCTACCTGACCGGGGTGACCGTCCCGGTGGACGGCGGCGCGCTGCGGGGGCTGTGATGGCCGACGACCCGGGTGGCGGGACGGCACGCCAGGGCGCCGGCGCGGCCGGGTCGGCGGGCGCAGGCGGGGCGCGGTCCGGGTCGACCGGTCCGTCCGGGCCCACCTTCGCCCGACCGACCCCGGCGCAGTTGCGCGCGGCGGTCGACCGCACCATCCCGGACGTCATCGCCCCCGGCCTGTCCGTACTCTTCGCCGGGATCAACCCCGGCCTCTACTCTGGCGCCACCGGCTGGCACTTCGCCCGCCCCGGCAACCGGTTTTGGCCGGCGCTGCACCGGGGCGGTTTCACCCCCCGCCAGCTGCACCCGAGCGAGCAGGACGAACTTCCCCGGTACGGGGTGGGCATCACCAACCTGGTGGCCCGGACCACCGCCCGGGCCGACGAGCTGAGCACGGAGGAGCTGGTCAGCGGCGCGGCGATCCTGGTCGCCAAGGCCGAGCGGTACCGGCCACGGTGGGTGGCGATCGCCGGCATCACCGCCTACCGGACCGGCTTCGGGCGGCCCCGGGCGGTTTTCGGCCCGCAACCGGAAACCCTCGGTGGCGCCCGGCTCTGGGTGCTGCCCAACCCGAGTGGCCTGAACGCCCACTACACGGCTGAGACGCTGGGCGCTGCCTTTGCGGAGCTGAGGGCCGCCGCGACGGCACCGGAGTGACCGCACCGGGGGCCGCACCGCCGCAGCCGGCCGGGCCGGCTGCGGCGGGGATCAGTTCGGCGAGGGCGCGGGCGGTGGAGCGCCGTCGGTGACGTACTCCCGTAACGGCAGACCGGGGACCGGGTCGGGGCCGGTCGCGTCGAGGAAGGGGCGGGGCGAGTCGGCGACCGCGAACTGGGTGCGGTACAGCTCGGCATAGAGCCCGCCCACCGCGACCAGTTCCTCGTGCCGGCCCCGCTCGACGATGCGACCATCGTCGAGCACCAGGATCTGGTCGGCGTCCCGCACGGTGGAGAGTCGGTGCGCGATCACCAGCGCGGTCCGGCCGGTCAGCGCCACCGCCAAGGCCCGCTGCACCGCCGCCTCCGACTCGGAGTCCAGGTGGGCCGTTGCCTCGTCGAGAATGACGATCGACGGCGCCTTGAGCAGCAGCCGGGCGATCGCGAGACGCTGCTTCTCCCCACCGGAGAACCGGTAGCCCCGCTCGCCGACCACCGTCTCCAGCCCGTCGGGCAGGGCCCGGACCAACCCGTCGACCTGGGCACCGGCCAACGCCGCCCAGATCTCATCGTCGGTGGCGTCGGGTTTGGCGTACCGCAGGTTCTCCGCGATGGTCTCGTGGAACAGGTGGGAGTCCTGGGTGACCACGCCGATCTCGTCGCGCAGCGACGCCAGCGTCGCGTCCCGGACGTCCACCCCGCCGACGAGGACCTGCCCGTCGGTGACGTCGTAGATCCGGCTGACCAGCATGGAGGTGGTGGACTTGCCGGCACCGGACGGCCCGACCAGGGCCACCATCCGCCCCGGCTCGACAGCGAAGGACACCCCGCGCAGCACCGGCTCGGAGAGCGTCCGGTCCAGCGTGGCGACATCCTCCAGCGAGGCGAGGGAGACCTCGGCCGCCGACGGGTAGCGGAAGTGCACGTCGCGGAACTCCAGCCGGCCGTCACCGCGCGGGATGGTCACCGCGTCCGGCCGCTCGGTGATGCCCGGGGTGAGGTCGAGCACCTCGAACACCCGGTCGAAGGAGACCAGCGCGCTCATCACGTCGACCCGGACGTTGGACAGCGCGGTCAACGGGCCGTAGAGGCGGGTGAGCAGCAGGGCCAGGGTGACCACGGTGCCGGCGCTGACCGCGCCGGTGACCGCGAGCCAGCCACCGAGGCCGTAGGTGAGTGCCTGGGCCAACGAGGCGACCAGCAGCATCGCCACGAAGAAGGTCCGGGAGTACATCGCCGACTGGATGCCGATGTCCCGAACCCGCTCGGCCCGCTGGGCGAACCGCTTCGCCTCGACCTCCGGCTGGCCGAAGAGCTTGACCAGCAGCGCACCGGCCACCCCGAACCGCTCGGTCATGGTCGCGTGCATCTTGGCACCGAGGTCGTACGACTCCTTGGTGATCTCGGCGAGCCGCTTGCCGACCCGGCGGGCCGGGATGACGAAGACCGGCAGCATCACCAGGGACAGCAGGGTGATCTGCCAGGAGAGGGTGAGCATGACCCCGGCGGTGAGCACGAGCTGGATGACGTTGCTGACCACCCCGGAGAGGGTCGAGGTGAACGCCCGCTGGGCGCCGAGCACGTCGTTGTTGAGCCGGCTGACCAGCGCGCCGGTCTGGGTCCGGGTGAAGAACTGCAACGGCATCCGCTGGACGTGGTCGTAGACCTGGGTGCGCAGGTCGAGGATGATGCCCTCGCCGATGCGGGCCGAGTACCACCGCTGGGCCAGCGAGAGCAGGGCGTCGACCACGGCCAGTCCGGCGATGAACAGCGCCAGCCGGACGATGGTGCTGTCGGCTGACGGGCCGCCCCGGGTGATCGTGTTGATCACGTCACCGGCCAGGACCGGGGTGGCCACCCCGATGGCGGCGGCGAACACCACGGTGACCAGGAAGACCACGATGTCACGTCGGTACGGCCGGGCGAAGGCGACGATCCGGCCGGCGGTCCCCCGGCTCAGCCGGTGACCGGCCACCTCGTCGGAGTCCCGCATGGCCCGGAGCATGCTCCAGCCGCCCATGCCGCCACCACCGGGCATCGGATGGGACACTCGTCACCTCCGGGTCTGGATCGCAGGTCGTCGGGTCCTATTCTCCCGACGGCTGCGACAACCTCAGAAGTAACCCGGATCTTCCCGAACGGTCCTTACTGTTACCCGGGCGACGGCAGCCGACATCCACGCCGGTCGGACGAATTTCCGGCCCGCCCCCGCGCACTACTCGCCGACGCCCGCCAGATCACGCAGGCGTCGGGTCTGTGCCTCCCGCTCGGCCCGTTGCTGCTCGGCATGGGACCGCCCGGCGGCCCCGGCGAGCAGGGCCTTGATCTCGACCACCGCGTCCCGGGGGCCGGCGAGCAGCGCCGCCACGAGATCGGCGACCGCCGGGTCCAGCTCGGCGGCGGGCACGACCACGGTGGCCAGGCCCAGACGCTGGGCCTCGACCGCGTCCAGCCGTCGGCCGGTGGCGCAGATCTCCAGGGCCCGGGCGTAGCCGACCAGCTCCACCAGCCGTTTGGTACCGGCCAGGTCGGGCACCAGACCGAGGGTGACCTCGGCCATGGACAGCCGGGCGTCTTCGGCGAGTACCCGCAGGTCGCAGGCGAGCGCCAACTGGAAGCCGGCACCGATGGCGTGCCCCTGCACGGCGGCGACCGAGATGATGTCCGGGCGGTGCAGCCAGGTGAACCCGGCCTGGAACCCGGCGATCCGGTCCGCGCACTCCTGCGGGGTGAGCGCGGTCAACGCCGCGATCGAGCCCTCTCCCGTGCCCCGTACGACGGACAGGTCGAGCCCGGCGGAGAAGGACCGGCCCTCACCCCGGACGACCACGACCCGGACGTCACCGGGCAGGTCCCGGGAGAAGTCGTGCAGCGCCCGCCACATGGTGGGGGTCTGCGCGTTGAGGACGTCGGGCCGGCACAACGTGACCGTCGCAACCGGCCCTTCGCATTCCAGCCGGACGCCGGCGTCGGAGGTCATCAGAACCCCCGACGCGGGAGCGGCCCGGACCAGACATGTGGGCGGGTCACGCCTTCTTGCGCCGGCGGGCTCCGCCGCGCTGACGCAGTTGCACGCCGGACTCGGTAAGCACGCGGTGGATGAATCCGTAGGAACGGCCGGTAGAGGCCGCGAGAGCACGGATGCTCTCCCCGGAGGTGTACCGCTTGACCAGGTCCTTGGCGAGCGTCTGCCGCTCGGCCCCGACGATCCGGCGACCCTTCTCAGTGCTGGTGGCTGTGCCGGTGGCTGCCATGTTGATTCCTCACGTCCCAGACTGTGCGGTTCGATACGGTCCCACCTATTAGACCGCCTCGGACGATCATGCGCTAGATATCAACTCTTCGCCAACCGACACGCACAGCATTGTCAGCTTCCGGATAGCGTGACGATGAGACCGACTAATGGCGCGAATCGCCCCGCTGACGGGCCATCGAACCAGGGCCGTACCCTGCGCCGGTGATGGACCTCCTCAGCACGGCGGCCGGCGCGGCCGTCATCTTCGCCGGCACCGACATCGACGACATCATCGTGCTGACCGTGCTCTTCGTCGCGGCCCGTCGGGGCGGGCGCCCCCGCCCCGGGCAGATCGTCGCGGGGCAGTACCTCGGCATCGGCGCCCTGGTCGCGGCGAGCGCCGTGGTGGCGGCCGGGCTGCTGGTCGTACCCGACCCGTGGACCGGGTTGCTCGGCCTGCTGCCGATCGGGCTCGGGGTACGCGCCCTGCTCAGCGGGGACGACGACGAGACACCCGAGGTGGTCGGGGGCACCCTGGGCGTGGCCGGCGTGACCATCGCCAACGGCGCCGACAACATCGCGGTCTACGTGCCGGTGTTCCGGGCGCTCGGCCCCACCCAGACCGGGGTGTTCCTGCTGGTCTTCGTCGTACTGGTCGCGCTCTGGTGCGCGGCGGCCGCCTGGCTGGGCGGCCACCCCCGGGTGGTACGCCTGGTGGAGCGGGCCGGGCGCTGGCTGGTACCGGCGGTGTTCATCATGATCGGCCTGGTGATCCTGATCAGCTCCGGCGTACCGGCGAGGCTGCTGGAGTTGGCCGGCTGAGCCGGTGGGACGGGATGCCCTGCCGGTACCCCGATCACGGCCTGCCCGGTCCACCAGGACTGCCCCACCGGCACCCGGTCCCTGGCCTACCCGGCCACCGGGACTGCCCTGCCGCGCCCCTGGTCCTGCCCTCCCGGCCGTCAGGGCTGCCCTGACCGCGCCCCTGCGACCGCCGGTGCCGGTTGCCGGTGGCCCGGCCCGGGCGTCAGGCCAACTCGACCAGTTCGAGCAGGTCGTCGCTCCAGGCGTCCTCGTCGCCGTCGGGCAGCAGGATCGCCCGGTCCGGCTTGAGCGCCAGCACCGCCCCCGGATCGTGCGTGACCAGCACGATCGCCCCGGGATACCGGGCGATCGCGTCGAGCACCTGCTCCCGGCTGACCGGGTCCAGGTTGTTGGTCGGCTCGTCCAGCAACAGCACGTTGGCACCGGAACAGACCAGGGTGGCCAGCGCCAGCCGGGTCTTCTCGCCACCGGAGAGCACCCCGGCCGGCTTGTCCACGTCGTCACCGGAGAAGAGGAAGGCGCCGAGGATCTTGCGCAGGTCGGTGTCGGACTGCTCGAAGGCGGCGCTGCGCATGTGGTCGAGCACGGTCCGCTCCACGTCCAGCGTCTCGTGCTCCTGGGCGTAGTAGCCCAGCCGCAGCCCGTGACCCGGTCGGACCTCACCGGTGTCCGGCTCCAGCAGGCCGCCGAGCATCCGCAGCAGGGTGGTCTTACCGGCACCGTTGAGACCCAGGATGGCCACCCGGGAACCCCGGTCGACGGCCACGTTGACGTCGGTGAAGATCTCCAACGAACCGTACGACTTGGAGAGACCGACGGCGGTGAGCGGGGTCTTGCCGCACGGTGTCGGACTGGGGAACCGGACCTTGGCCACCTTGTCGGCGACCCGGACCTCCTCCAGCCCGGAGATGAGCTTCTCGGCCCGGCGGGCCATGTTCTGCGCGGCGACCGTCTTGGTGGCCTTGGCCCGCATCTTGTCGGCCTGCGCCATCAGGGCACCGGCTTTCTTCTCGGCGTTGGCCCGCTCCCGGCGGCGACGCCGCTCGTCGGTCTCGCGCTGTTCCTGGTACGCCTTCCAGCCGAGGTTGTAGACGTCGACCACCGAGCGGGTGGCGTCCAGGAACCAGACCTTGTTGACCACCGCCTCCAGCAGCGAGGAGTCGTGACTGATCACGATCAGCCCGCCCTTGTGGTTGGCCAGGAAGCCGCGCAGCCAGGTGATCGAGTCGGCGTCCAGGTGGTTGGTCGGCTCGTCGAGCAGCAGGATGCCGCCGCCGTTTTCGCCGGCGTCGCGGAACAGGATCCGGGCCAGTTCGATGCGGCGGCGCTGGCCGCCGGAGAGGGTGCCGATGGTCTGGGCGAGCGCCCGGTCCGGCAGCCCGAGGTTGGCGCAGATCCGGGCCGCCTCGGCTTCGGCGGCGTACCCGCCGAGCGAGGCGAACTGGTCCTCCAGGGCGCCGTACCGCCGGACCAGCCGGTCGTCGACCCCCTCGGCCAGCTTGGCCTCGATCTCCTTCATCTGCGCCATCAGCACGTCGAGGCCACGGGCGGATAGCACCCGGTCCCGACCGGTGACCTCCAGGTCGCCGGTACGCGGGTCCTGGGGCAGGTAGCCGATCGCGCTGCGCCGGTCGATCTCACCGGCGTAGGGCTGCCCCTCACCGGCCAGCACCTTCAGCGTGGTGGTCTTACCGGCGCCGTTGCGGCCGACCAGGCCGATCCGGTCGCCGGGTTGTACGCGCAGCGTGGTGTCGGACAGCAGGATCCGGGCGCCGGCACGCAACTCCAGGCCAGTGGCAGTGATCATTTGTGCGGACTCGCTCTCGGGGGTCTGGAAGGGCTGACTCAGGGCACGCGAAAGCGCCGGCGGGAATAAACCCGTCGGCGCGGGGCGGTTCAGCCTTCGCAGCGCAGCACGGATCGATTGTACCGGGCGGTGTGGAACACCCCGCCGGATTACCGACCAAGATCATCGGGTACCGGATTCAGGTCCGGATCCGTCCGGCAACCCACACACCTGGAAACCGGATCACCACGCGATCGGGGTCACGATGGAGCTGAACGAGAACGCGCGAATCGACACCAGTCAGGTCGAGGACCGACGCGGGTCCGGTGGCGGCGGCGGGGGCATCCCCATCCCCATCCCGGCCGGCGGGGGCGGGCGCGGCGGACTGGTCGGCATCATCATCGCCGTCCTGGTGGCACTGGTCGGCGGCGGCTTCGGGCTGAACGCGATGAGCGGCGACGGCGGCGAGGCCGGCGACAACACCGCACTGGAGCAGAAGTGCGCGGCGGACGACGCGCTCCAGCAGCTCGACTGCCGCAACACCCTCTACGTCAACTCGATCCAGGCGTACTGGCAGCGGGCCCTGCCGGAGGCGTTCGGCGAGCGGTACACCCCGTCGAAGACCATCTTCTTCAGCCAGGGGGTGAGCACCGGCTGCGGGCAGGCCGACTCCGGCGTCGGGCCGTTCTACTGCCCCGCCGACGACCAGGTGTACATCGATCTCACCTTCTACCGGGTCCTCGCCGACCAGCTCGGCGCCGAGGGCGAGTTCGCCCAGCCGTACGTGCTGGCCCACGAGTACGGCCACCACGTGCAGGACCTGCTCGGCACCGAGGCGCAGATGCGCCGCCAGCAGCAGCGGGACCCGGGCGACGCGAACGCCCTGTCGGTCAAGCTGGAGTTGCAGGCCGACTGCTACGCCGGTGCCTGGGCCAAGAACGCCACCGGTACCGCCGACGCACAGGGACAGCGGATCTTCACGAGCATCAGCGAGCAGGACATCTCCCAGGCGATCGACACTGCCGAGAAGATCGGCGACGACGCCATCCAGCAGCGCTCCGGCCGCCCGGTCAACCCCGACGAGTTCACCCACGGCACATCGGAGCAGCGCAAGGAGTGGTTCACCCGGGGGTACCAGACCGGCGACCCGAAGTCCTGCGACACCTTCGGCAGCGGGAGCTGACCGCGTTCCCAGGTGTTAACAGGGGCCCCTTCCTATACCGAAAACGATAGGAAGGGGCCCTTCCTTACCGGACCAGGATGCGGACGGCGCGGGCGGCGGCGATCGCGTCGACCAGTACCGCGTGCCGGGGCTCCGGCACGTCGAGCAGCCGGTCGGCCCGGAGCGCGGCCAGCGGGGCGAGCCGCCGGTCGGCGAGTACCGTGTCGATCGCCCGCCGGTCGCCGCCGGTCACCAGGGTGGCCAGCGACGACGTCTCGGGCAGCAGCAGCCGGACGGCCAGCTCGGCGGCATCGCCCAGGGCCGCCCTGGCCTGGTTGTCCCGACGCCGGGCGAACCGCTGCTGCGACCAGCCACCGGCGGCGGTGCGGCCCTGCACGTACCGGGTGTCGACCTTCGAGGCGACCAGCTCGGTGCCGTCGGCCACCCCGACCGCCACCGCGCCCTTACGGGCGAGCAGCAGCCCGATCCGGCGCGGCGCCGCAGCGGCGGCGACGAACCCGGGGACGTCACCGGCCGGCGGGGCACCGGGCGGGGTGTGCAGCTCGGCGGTGGCGCCGTCCGGGGCAGCGAGCCGCAGGCCGTACTCCTCGACGGTGGTGGTGACCGGGGTGCCGTGCCGTTCGGCGAAGCCGTCGACCCAGCGCGGGACGCGGGCCGGGTCGACATCCACCCAGCGACCACCACCGGCAGCGGGTCGACTGGTCATGGGGCGACCGTACGGCACGCCGGTGCTCAGTCGGGCAGCAGCATGACGACCGCCAGCGCGGTGATCAGGGCGCTGGAGAGCAGGGCGGTGGTCAACCGGCCGCGCGGACCGGTCAGCACCCGGCCGACGAGGCTGCCACCGCCCGCGATGAGCAGCTGCCAGCTCGCCGAGGCGAGGAAGGCCCCCGCGACGAAGAGCCCACCGGCCAGCAGGTCCGGACCGGTGTCCGGGCGACCGAGGATGAGGGCCGTGAAGTAGAGCACCGTGGCCGGGTTGAGCAGGGTCAGCGCCAGTACCCCGGCGAACGCCCGCCACGGGGTGGTCAGCCCGGCACCGGTACGGCCCGGCGCGGCGGACGACCGGCGCCGGAGTGCCCGCCAGGCACCGTGGCCGGCGATGCCGAGCAGCACCACTGCGGCGAGGACGCGCAGCGGGCCGGCCACCGGGGTGATGAGATCGGCGAGGACTGCCCCGCCGAGCACGGCCACCATGGCGTAGAGACCATCGGCGGTGGCCACCGCGAGCGCGGCGGCGGCACCGACCCGGAACGAGGTACGGGCGCTGAGCCCGAGGATGAGCACGGCGATCGCGCCGACCGGGATCGCCACCCCGTAGCCGGCGAGCAGGCCGGCGACGAAGGCGCCGGTCACGACGGTCGGTGGCGGAGTGTCGAGGCACGGCCCCCGGTCGTCCGCTGTCGGCCCGTGGCGGTGGCCACGGCGACAGGGACGACGGGATACGGGGGCTTCTCGATCATCGGGCCATCGTGCTCTATCGGGGAGGCCGGCGCGACCGGTTATCCACTACCCGGGATCCGTCGCGGAACCGGAGTGGGCGGTCACGCGCCGGAGGAGGCGGAAAGGACAACGAGCGTGATACCGGTGAGGCATAAAAATGCCTCACCGGTATCACGCTCATCGGGACGATCGCGTCCCGTCGGCCGGTACGACCGGTCAGACGTTGAAACCGAGGGCACGCAACTGGTCACGACCCTCGTCGGTGATCTTGTCGGGGCCCCATGGCGGCAGCCAGACCCAGTTGATCCGGAAGTCCTGGACCAGGCCACCACCGGGCCCGGTGGTCAACGCCTGCCGGGTCTGGTCCTCGATCACGTCGGTCAGCGGACAGGCTGCCGAGGTGAGCGTCATGTCCAGGGTGGCGACGTTGTCGTCGTCGACGTGCACGCCGTACACCAGGCCGAGGTCGACCACGTTGATGCCCAGCTCCGGATCGACGACGTCCTTCATCGCCTCCTCGACGTCGGCGACGGCGGCCCTGCCGCCCGCACCGGCCGGCACCGCCGACGGCTCCGCCGCAGTCGCGGTCTCTTCGCTACTCATGCCTTCACCTCCGGGCTCGCGCCCACCCCGGCGCGTGCCGCGGCGTCCTTGAACGCCATCCACGGCAACAGCGCACACTTCACCCGGGCGGGGTAGCGGGCCACACCCGCGAACGCCACCCCGTCACCCAGTACGTCCTCGTCCGGCGTGACCTGACCACGGCCGGACATCAACTCCACGAACGCCTCGTGCACCCCGAACGCGTCCGGGACCGCCCGCCCGTGCAGTAGCTCGTGCAGCACGCTCGCCGAGGCCTGGCTGATCGAGCAGCCCATCCCGTCGTACGAGACGTCGGTCAGCACCGACCCGTCGGTGGCGACCCGGACGGTCACCTCGTCACCACAGGTCGGGTTGACGTGGTGCGCCTCCGCCACCCTGGCCCCCGGGTCGGTGCAGTCGCGCAGGCCACGCCCCTGCGGGTGCTTGTAGTGATCCAGGATGATGTCCTGGTAGAGACCTTCGAGCTGCATCAGCTGAACACCTTCCGCACCTGCTCCAGGCCACGCACCAGGGCGTCGATCTCCGCCGTGGTGGTGTAGAGGTAGAACGAGGCCCGGGTCGTCGCCGGTACGCCGTAGCGCACGCAGACCGGTCGGGCACAGTGGTGCCCCACCCTCACCTGCACCCCCAGGGCGTCGAGCACCTGGCCGACGTCGTGCGGGTGGATGTCACCGAGCGCGAAGGAGATGGTGCCACCCCGTCCGACCGGTACCGTCGGGCCGAAGATCCGCAGATCCGGCACGGAGGCCAACGCGTCCAGCGCGTACGCGGTGATCTCCTTCTCGTGCCACTGGACGGCCTTCATGCCGATCCCGGTGAGGTAGTCCACCGCCGCGCCGAGCGCCACCGCCTCGGCGATCGGCGGGGTGCCGGCCTCGAACCGGGCCGGCGGCGCGGCGAACGTGGACCGCTGCATGGTCACCGTCTCGATCATCGAGCCGCCGCCGAACACCGGCGGCATCGCCGCCAGCAGTTCGGCCCGGCCCCAGAGCACCCCGATGCCGGTCGGCCCGCACATCTTGTGCCCGGTGAAGACGATGAAGTCCGCATCCAGGTCGACGACGTCCACCGGCAGGTGCGGCACCGACTGCGAGCAGTCCAGCAGCAGCAGCGCCCCGACCTCCCGGACCCGCGCGGTGATCCGCGAGGTGGCGTTGACCGTGCCGAGGATGTTGGACATGTGCACCAGCGAGACGATCTTCGTCCGCTCGTTGACCAGTTCGTCGAGGTTCGACTCGTCGAGCCGGCCGTTCTCCGTGACGTTGAACCAGCGCAGGGTCGCGCCGGTCCGCTCGCAGAGCAGCTGCCAGGGGACGATGTTCGAGTGGTGCTCCATCTCGGAGATCACCACCTCGTCACCGGGGCCGAGCCGGAACCGGGGGTCGGCGTCCGCGCGCAGCGAGGCGTTGGAGAAGGCGTACGCCACCAGGTTGATCGCCTCGGTGGAGTTCTTGGTGAACACCACCTCGTCGACGCCCGGCGCGTTGATGAACGTGGCGATCTTCGCCCGCGCGCCCTCGTACGCCTCGGTCGCCTCGGTGCCCAGGGTGTGCACCGAGCGGGACACGTTGGCGTTGTGCTGCGCGTAGTGCCCGGCCAGCACGTCCAGCACCTGTCGGGGCTTGTGCGAGGTGTTGGCGCTGTCGAGGTAGACCAGCGGATGGCCGTTCACCTCCCGGCCCAGGATCGGGAAGTCCGCACGCACCCGCTCGACATCGAAGCGGGGCATGTCGTCGTACTGTGGCATACCCGCCGGGATCGCGATGGTGGTCATCTCGACAGCACCTCCTTCCGTCTTACCCGAGATCAGGCCCGCGCCGTACCGGCCCCGGCCACGTACCGCTCGTACCCCTCGGCCTCCAGCTTCTCGGCCAGCTCCGGGCCGCCCTCCTCGACGATCCGGCCGCCGACGAAGACGTGCACGAAGTCCGGCTTGATGTACCGGAGGATGCGGGTGTAGTGGGTGATCAGCAGCAGGCCGGTGTCACCGTTGTCGCGGACCCGGTTGACGCCCTCGCTGACCACGCGCAGCGCGTCGATGTCGAGGCCGGAGTCGGTCTCGTCGAGGATGGCCACCTTGGGCTTGAGCAGCTCCAGCTGCACGATCTCGTGCCGCTTCTTCTCACCACCGGAGAAGCCCTCGTTGACGTTGCGCTGGGCGAACGACGGGTCCATCTGGAGCTTCTCCATCGCGCCGCGCAGCTCACCGGCCCAGGTACGCAGCTTGGGCGCCTGCCCGTCGATCGCGGTCTTGGCGGTGCGCAGGAAGTTGGCCACCGAGACACCCGGCACCTCGACCGGGTACTGCATGGCCAGGAAGAGGCCGGCGCGGGCCCGCTCGTCGACGGACATGGCCAGCACGTCCTCGCCGTCGAGGGTCACCGAACCACCGGTGATCTCGTACTTCGGGTGGCCGGCGATGGAGTAGGCCAGGGTGGACTTGCCGGAGCCGTTCGGGCCCATGATGGCGTGCGTCTCCCCGGACCGGACGGTCAGGTCGACCCCGGCCAGGATCGGCTTGAGCTCCCCCTCGGGCAGCTTCACCGAAGCCTGCAGGTTGCGGATCTCCAGGGTGCTCATGACGGGTTCACTCCATTACTCGGCGTCAGGCTGACGTAGACGGCGCCGTCGCGGATCTCGACGGGGTAGACGGGAACGGGTTCGGTGGCGGGCAGCCCGGTCGGCTGGCCGGTACGTAGGTCGAAACGGGATCCGTGCAGCCAGCATTCCAGCGTGCACCCCTCCACCTCGCCCTCGGACAGCGCCACGGCGGCGTGCGAGCACTGGTCGTACACGGCGTAGAACTGGTCGTCCCCGCCGTGCACCACCGCGATCGGGGTGCCGTCGACATCCGCGCTGAGCACGGAGCCCTTCGGCAGGTCCTCCACGGAGCAGATCCGGATCATCAGGCGCCGGCCTCGATGAGTCGGGTCTCGATGGCCGCGCCGAGCCGCTCGCGCAGTTCCTCGACCGGGATCTTGTTGATCACCTCGGCGAAGAAGCCCCGGACCACCAGCTTGCGCGCCTCGTCGGCCGGGATGCCCCGGGCCATCAGGTAGAACAGCTGCTCGTCGTCGAAACGGCCGGTCGCGCTGGCGTGCCCGGCCCCGGCGACCTCACCGGTCTCGATCTCCAGGTTGGGGACCGAGTCGGCCCGGGCGCCGTCGGTGAGCAGCAGGTTCCGGTTGATCTCGTACGTGTCGGTGCCGGTCGCGGCGGCCTGGATCAGCACGTCACCGACCCAGACGGTGTGGGCGCTGGCACCCTGCAACGCCCCCCGGTAACCGACGTAGCTGCGGCAGTCCGGCACGGTGTGGTCGACCAGCTGGCGGTGCTCCAGGTGCTGGCCGGCGTCGGCGAAGTAGAGCCCGTACAGCTCCGCCTCGCCGCCCCGGCCGGCGTACTCCACGCTGGTGAACTGCCGGACCAGGTCACCGCCGAGGGTCACCTGGACGTGCACCACCCGGGCGTCCCGGCCGAGCCGGAGCCGGACGTGCTGGGCCTGCACGGCGTCGGACGCCCAGTCGGCGACGGTCACCAGGGTCAGCTTCGCCCCGTCGGCCACCGCCACCTCGACGTTGTCGGCCAGGGTGACCGAGCCGGTGTGCTCCAGCACCAGGGTCGCCTCGGCGAACCGGCCGACCTCGACGTAGGTGTGCCCGAACGCGACGCCCTCGGCGCCGGTGCCGGTCACCCGGATCAGGGCCGGCTCCGCGACGACCGCCTCCGGGGTCACCGACACCAGCAGTGCCCGGTCGGCACCGCCGTACGCCAGCGCGCTCACCCGGTCGAACGGGGTGAGCACCGAGCCGATGCGCGGGTCGTCGTGGCCGATCGTGTCGACGGTCACGCCCGACGGCAGCGACGCATGGTCGTGGTTGACCGTGGCGGTGGCGGCCGTCGCCCCGTCGGCCAGACCCCGCAGCCGCTTGAGCGGGGTGAAACGCCACTCTTCCTCCAGCCCGGTGAGGGTCGGGAAGTCGGTGACGTCGTACGAGCGGAGCGCCTGTGACTTGGTGCTGGGCGGCGGCGCGGAAGCCTGGGTAGTCATCTCGTCCTTGGTCTTCGTCGTGCGGGTGCGGTGGGCGGCAACGGGGCGGCCGGCGTCAGCCGACCGCGCCCTCCATCTGGAGCTCGATCAGGCGGTTGAGTTCGAGCGCGTACTCCATCGGCAGCTCCTTGGCGATCGGCTCGATGAAGCCACGCACGATCATCGCCATCGCCTCGTCCTCGCTGAGACCTCGACTCATCAGGTAGAAGAGCTGGTCGTCGCTGACCTTGGAGACGGTCGCCTCGTGCCCCATCGACACGTCGTCCTCGCGGATGTCGACGTACGGGTAGGTGTCCGACCGGGAGATGGCGTCGACCAGCAGCGCGTCGCACTTGACCGTGCTGCGGCTGTGGTGCGAACCCTCCAGCACCTGGACCAGACCCCGGTACGAGGTACGGCCACCGCCCCGGGCGATCGACTTGGAGACGATCGTGCTGGAGGTGTGCGGGGCGGCGTGCACCATCTTGGCGCCCGCGTCCTGGTGCTGCCCCTCACCGGCCATGGCCACCGAGAGCACCTCGCCCTTGGCGTGCTCGCCGGTCATGTAGACCGCCGGGTACTTCATGGTGACCTTGGAACCGATGTTGCCGTCGATCCACTCCATGGTCGCGCCCTCGTGGCAGACGGCGCGCTTGGTGACCAGGTTGTAGACGTTGTTCGACCAGTTCTGGATGGTCGTGTACCGGCAGCGTGCGTTCTTCTTGACGATGATCTCGACGACCGCGCTGTGCAGCGAGTCGGAGGAGTAGATCGGCGCGGTGCAGCCCTCGACGTAGTGCACGTAGGCACCCTCGTCGACGATGATCAGCGTCCGCTCGAACTGGCCCATGTTCTCGGTGTTGATCCGGAAGTACGCCTGGAGCGGGATCTCCACCTGCACGCCCTTGGGCACGTAGATGAACGAGCCGCCGGACCAGACGGAGGTGTTCAGCGCGGCGAACTTGTTGTCGCCGACCGGGATCACCGTGCCGAAGTACTCCTTGAAGACGTCCTCGTGCTCACGCAGCGCGGTGTCGGTGTCGAGGAAGAGGACACCCTGTTCCTCCAGGTCCTCACGGATCTTGTGGTAGACCACCTCGGACTCGTACTGCGCGGCGACACCGGCGATCAGCCGCTGCTTCTCGGCCTCCGGGATGCCCAGCTTGTCGTAGGTGTTCTTGATGTCCTCGGGCAGGTCCTCCCAGCTGGTGGCCTGCTTCTCGGTGGACCGGACGAAGTACTTGATGTTGTCGAAGTCGATCCCGGTGAGGTCGGCGCCCCAGGCCGGCATCGGCTTGCGGCCGAACAGCCGCAGACCCTTCAGCCGCAGGTCGAGCATCCACTCCGGCTCGCTCTTCTTGGCCGAGATGTCCCGTACCACCGCCTCGTTGAGGCCACGCTGGGCGACCGACCCGGCGATGTCCGGGTCGGCCCAGCCGTACTCGTAGCGGCCCAGGGCGGCGTGCTGCTCATCCTGGGTCAGGGGCTGGACGATCTGCTCGGTCATCTGTCTGTCCTCACAGTGGTGACGGTTCTACCGGACTGGACACGCCCCGGCTGCCCGGGGATGTGCGTGGTGCACACCCCGTCGCCGTGCGCGATGGTGGCCAGGCGCTGCACGTGGGTGCCGATCAGGCGGGAGATCACTGCGGTCTCGGCCTCGCACAGCTGGGGAAACTCGGCTGCCACGTGCGCCACCGGGCAGTGGTGCTGGCAGAGCTGGCCACCGGAGGCGATCGTGGTCGCGTTCGCAGCGTAACCCTCGGCGGTGAGCGCCCCCGCGAGCGCCTCCGCCCGGGCCAGCGGGTCGTCGCCGGCGCCTTCGAGGGCGGCACGGCAGCGGGTCTCCAGGGCGGCCACCTGCTCGGCCGCGAACGCGTCGACCGCGCCGGGACCGCCCTCGCGGGCGATCCAGCGCAACGCGGCGGTGGCCATGTTGTCGTAGTGGTGGGTGCCGCAGCGCCCCCGGGCGTCATCGGTCAGCAGGAAGACCTTGGCCGGCCGGCCGCGCCGGCGGTTGCCCCGCACGGACTGCTCGCGGGCCACCACGTCGCCGTCGGCGAGCATGGCGTCCAGGTGCCGGCGGATGCCCGCCGGGCTGAGCCCGAGTGCCGCACCGAGCTGCGCTGCGGTGACCGCGCCCCGCTCCAGCAGGAGCTGCCGGACCCGGTCCCGGGTGCGCAGGTCACCGGTGGCGCCGGGCGTGGCGGCCCCGGCGACCGGACCGGTCGCCAGCTGCTGCTCGGAGAGCGCCGCCATGTTTTTCACAACGCCAACGTTACGTAATTGGGTGACCGGTGGCAAACCCGCGGCACTGGTGATCCGGGCCACGGGGCCGGTCGGGCCGCCCGCCGGCTGACCACTACGCTACGTAGGATTAGCGCGTGATGCGTTTCGACCGGTTCCCGGTCCCCACCGCCGTCGTGCGCCGACTGGCGCTGGCCTCCATCGTCGCCAACGTCGCCATCGTCGGCACCGGCGGGGCGGTCCGACTGACCGCCTCCGGCCTGGGCTGCCCGACCTGGCCCCGGTGTACCGACGAGTCGTACACCACCACGGCCGAGATGGGCATCCACGGGGTGATCGAGTTCGGCAACCGGTTGCTCACCTTCGCGGTGGGCCTGATCGCGCTGGCCGCCCTGACCGCCGTGCTGCTGCACCCCCGGCGCCGGCAACTGCTGCCGATGGCGGTGGCGGTCTTCCTGGGCATCCCCGCGCAGGCGGTGATCGGCGGGTTCACCGTGCTGACCGACCTGAACCCGTGGGTGGTGGGGCTGCACTTCCTCGCCTCCACGGCGGTCCTGGTGCCCGCGTACGCGCTCTGGCGGCGCAGCGGTGAGCCGGACGGGCCGGCCGTGCCGACGGTCCCCGCCCCGCTGCGCACCCTGACCTGGCTGACCACCGTGGTCAGCGCCGCCGTACTGGTGATCGGGACCTGGGTGACCGGTAGCGGGCCACACGCCGGCGATCAGGGCGCGGCCCGCAACGGGCTGGACCCGGAGACCATCGCACAGGTGCACGCGGACGGCGTCTTCCTGCTCATCGGTCTGTCGGTGGCCCTGTGGTACGCGTTCCGCGCGGTCGGCGCCACCACAGCCGCCCGGGCCGCACTGCTGCTGCTCGGCGTCGAGCTGGGCCAGGGCCTCATCGGTTTCGTGCAGTACTTCACCCACCTGCCCGCGATCCTGGTCGGCGCGCACATGGTGGGGTCGTGCCTGGTCTGGCTGGCCACCCTGGCCGTGCTCTGGGCCACCCGGGAACGGGAGCCGGAGGCGGTGCCGGCACCGGCACCGGCCGAGGCCGACCGCCCGGTCGCGGTCGGCTGATCCCGCCGGGTACGACTCCCGCGGGTACGACTCCCTCCCGACACGACGAAGCGACCCGGGGTCTCCCCCGGGTCGCTTCCGTTATCGGGTCAGTTAGCGGACAAGGACTATCAACGGGCCATGGTGCGCCGGGCCATCGACCGCCACAGGTCGTTGCTCGGACGCATCTGGTCCATCAGTTCGCGTTCCCAGGTGTTCTCCACGGCAACTCCCGCTTTGGCGCAGGCCAGTCGTGCGATGTCCGTGCCGTCCGCGAACTGGTCAGCCCACGCGCCGTCCTCCCCCACGAGAACGATCCGCGCGCCCCGCTTGCCGACGTACTCAATGACCGCCTTCGCGCCGCCGTGGCCGGCGGCAAACGACTTGATGCCGGAGACCAGGCCGTTGAGAGCCTGGGTCGGAACGGTCTGTTCAGCCGTCAGCGTCGTATCGGAACCATCTGCCATACCGCGCAGCCTAAGCAAACCAACGCCGCCACGCGGGCCGACTATCGACAATTTGTGATGCCAATTACCTGCAGGTTTGGCCAGGAGCCGTGGCGTTTTGCCCGGTTTTATACCACTTTATCGTGATTTTCCGTCGGGACATTTGCCGCTACGCAGGGTGACCAGGTCACTGCATCGCGAATGGCGATAAAACTGCCTGACAGCCGCATAGCGCCCAGAACAGGACAAACCAGGCGAGGATCGGATCCGCCCGGACGCCGCTGATCAGATCAGCGCGTCCACCGCGACCGCCGCGAAGAGCAGCGTCAGGTAGGTGGTGGACCAGTGGAACAGCCGCATCGGCTTGACCGGCTCACCCCGGCGGGCCCGCCCGCACAGCTTGTGCGCCTCGACCAGGAAGATGCCGCCGACCAACAGCGCGGTCACCCCGTAGATCAGGCTCATCCCGAACGGCCACACCAGCAACGACGACAGCACGGTCAGCCACGAGAAGGCCAGGATCTCGGCGTTCACCCGCCGGGTCGAGGCGACCACCGGCAGCATCGGAATACCGGCCCGCGCGTAGTCGGCCTTGTACTTGATGGCCAACGCGTAGAAGTGCGGCATCTGCCAGAAGAAGACCACCGCGAAGAGCGCCCACACCGCCGGGGCCAGCGAACCGGTCACCGCGGCCCAGCCGATCAGCACCGGGGCCGCCCCGCAGACCCCGCCCCAGAAGGTGTTCGCCGCCGTGGTCCGCTTCAGCCACAGCGTGTAGACCAGGTCGTAGTAGGCGATCGCGGCCAGCGTCATGCCGGCCGCCAGCCAGTTGGTGAACGCGGCCATCAGGGCCACCGACACCACGGCCAGCACCAGCCCGAAGACCAGGGCGCTGCGGGGCGTCACGGTGTGCGCCGGCAACGGCCGCCGCTTGGTACGGCGCATCAACTGGTCGATGTCCCGGTCGATGTAGCAGTTGAGCACGCTCGCCGCGCCGGCAGCGAGGGAACCACCCACCAGCACCACGGCCACCAGCCACAGCGCCGGCACACCCCCGTCGGCCAGCATCATCGCCGGCACCGTGGTGACCAGCAGCAGCTCGACGATCCGGGGCTTGGTGAGGGCGACGTAGGCCGACACGACCGCCCGGACGTCCCGTCGGGCCCGGCTGCCGCCGGCCGCATCCCGCACGGACGGCTGCCCGGCGGGGGTGGTGACGGGGCGCTCGGTGATCATGCTCACGGATTGCACCTTCCGGCGTCGGCGCGTCGGCGCGGAGATTCTGGCGGCGGCGACCGACCCGGGTCCGGGTCCACACACCGACCGACAGCCTACGCGCCACCGTTTGCGCTGCCCGGGCGACCCGTCAACGGTGCGGGCGGTCACAGTCCGCCGACCGGACGGGACCCCCGACCGGACCGGACAGCGCGGACAGCCCGGCCCGAACCGGCACGGACGCCCAGCTCACCGTAGAACGAGATCCCGGGACAGACGTTGAGGACCGCTCGATAGGGTCACGTTTAGGACCCCTCGTTAGGGTCATCAGTGAGGGCTCTGCCCACCTGCTGCTAGGAGCACAACAAACGTGGCTGCCAACCGACCGGAGCAAGACCGACTCACCTGGTCCGACCTCGACCGCCGCGCCGTCGACACCGTCCGCGTGCTGGCCATGGATGCCGTGGAGAAATCCGGCAACGGCCACCCCGGCACCGCGATGAGCCTCGCGCCCGCGGCGTACCTGCTCTTCAACCGGGTCATGCGGCACGACCCCACCGACCCGCACTGGCCGGGCCGGGACCGGTTCGTCCTTTCCGCCGGGCACTCCAGCCTCACTCTCTACATCCAGCTCTTCCTCTCCGGCTACCCGCTGAACCTGGAGGACCTCAAGGCACTGCGGCAGTGGGGCTCGCTCACCCCGGGCCACCCGGAGCACGGCCACACCCCGGGCGTGGAGACCACCACCGGCCCGCTCGGCCAGGGCCTCGGCAACGCGGTCGGCATGGCGATGGCGGCCCGGCGGGAGCGCGGCCTGTTCGATCCGGACGCCGCCCCCGGCGCCTCCGTCTTCGACCACCAGGTCTGGTGCATCGTCTCCGACGGCGACATCGAGGAGGGCATCAGCCACGAGGCCAGCGCCCTCGCCGGCCACCAGCTGCTCGGCAACCTCACCGTGATCTACGACGACAACGAGATCTCGATCGAGGACGACACCCGGATCGCCAAGAGCGAGGACGTTGCCGCCCGGTACGCCGCCTACGGCTGGCACGTGCAGACCGTGGACTGGCGGCGGGGCGACGCCGACCAGGGCGACTACCACGAGGACGTCGATAAGCTGCACCAGGCGCTGGTGGCGGCCCGGGCGGAGACCGGCCGGCCGTCGTTCATCGCGCTGCGCACCATCATCGGCTGGCCCGCCCCGAACAAGAAGAACACCGGCAAGATCCACGGTTCGGCGCTGGGTGCCGCCGAGGTGGCCGCCACCAAGGAACTGCTCGGCTTCGACCCGGCGCAGACCTTCGCAGTGGACGAGAAGGTCCTCGCCCACGCCCGCAAGGTACTCAACCGGGGCCGCGAGGCACACGGGCAGTGGCAGCAGGTGTACGACGCCTGGGCCGCGGCCAACCCGGAGCGCAAGGCGCTGCACGACCGGTTGTCGACGCGTACCCTGCCGGCCGGCTGGACCGACGCGCTGCCGCAGTGGCCGGCGGACGCCAAGGGGATCGCCACCCGGGCCGCCTCCGGCAAGGTCCTGGAAGCCCTCGCCCCGGTCCTGCCGGAGCTGTGGGGCGGCTCGGCGGACCTCGCCGAGAGCAACAACACCACGATGAAGGGCGAGCCGTCCTTCGTCCCCAGCGGCCACGCCACCAAGGAGTTCCCCGGCCACGAGTACGGCCGCACGCTGCACTTCGGCATCCGTGAACACGCCATGGGCGCGATCCTCAACGGCATCGCGCTGCACGGCGGCACCCGTCCCTACGGCGGCACCTTCCTGGTGTTCAGCGACTACATGCGCCCCTCGGTCCGGCTGGCCGCGCTGATGAAGCTGCCGGTGGTCTACGTCTGGACGCACGACTCGATCGGCCTGGGCGAGGACGGCCCGACCCACCAGCCGGTGGAGCACCTCTCCGCGCTGCGCGCCATCCCCGGCCTGGACGTGGTCCGGCCGGCCGACGCCAACGAGACCGCGTGGGCGTGGCGCAAGGCCCTGGAGCACACCGACCGGCCGACCGCGCTGGCACTGAGCCGCCAGAACCTGCCGGTGCTCGACCGCAGCGAACTGGCCGGCGCCGAGGGCACCGCCCGGGGCGGCTACATCCTCGCCGAGGCGTCCACCGCCAAGCCGCAGGTGATCCTGATCGGTACCGGGTCGGAGGTGCAGCTCTGCCTGACCGCCCGGGAGCGGCTGGAGGCCGGGGGCACGCCCACCCGGGTCGTCTCGATGCCCTGCCAGGAGTGGTTCCGGGCACAGGACGAGGCGTACCGGGAGTCAGTACTGCCACGCGGGGTAAAGGCCCGGGTCAGCGTCGAGGCGGGCATCGCGATGTCCTGGCACGACCTCGTCGGCGACTGTGGCGAGAACGTCAGCCTGGAGCACTACGGGGCGAGCGCGCCGCACAGCGTGCTGTTCGAGCAGTTCGGCTTCACCCCCGACCGGATCGTGGCCGCCGCGCACGCGGCGCTGACCCGGATCGGCGACATCACCGGTTTCACGACCGGCAACTGAGGGGAGCGTGTGGGCATGACGGACCGACTGAGTGAACTCACCGCCACCGGCGTGGCGATCTGGCTCGACGACCTTTCCCGGGTACGGCTCAGCTCCGGCGGGCTGGACCAGCTCCGCCGGGAAAAGCACGTGGTCGGGGTGACCACCAACCCGACCATCTTCGCCAAGGCGCTCAGCGCTGCCGACGAGTACAACTGGCAGCTACGGGACCTGGCCGCCCGGGGGGTGGACGTCGAAGAGGCGGTCCGCATGCTCACCACCTACGACGTGCGGTGGGCCTGCGACGTGATGCGCCCGGCGTACGACGCCAGCGGGGGCGTGGACGGGCGGGTCTCCATCGAGGTGGACCCGCGCCTGGCGCACGACACCGACCGGACCGTCGCCGAGGCGAAGGCGCTGTGGTGGCTGGTGGACCGGCCGAACCTGTTCATCAAGATCCCGGCGACCGAGGCGGGACTGCCGGCGATCACCCGCACCCTGGCCGAGGGGATCAGCGTGAACGTCACGCTGATCTTCGGCCTGGACCGGTACTCGGCGGTGATGGAGGCGTTCCTGGCCGGTCTGGAGCTGGCCAAGCAGAACGGACACGATCTGACGAAGATCGGCTCGGTCGCCTCGTTCTTCGTCTCCCGGGTCGACACCGAGGTCGACAAGAGATTGGACCGGATGGCCGGTACGGCTTCCGACACCGCAGGCAAGGAGGGCGCGCTCGCGCTGAAGGGTCGCGCGGCGGTGGCCAACGCCCGGCTGGCGTACGAGCGCTACGCCGAGGTCTTCTCCAGTGACCGGTGGCAGGCCCTCGCCGACGCCGGTGCCCACCCGCAGCGCCCGCTCTGGGCGTCGACCTCGACCAAGAACCCGGACTACCGGGACGTCATCTACGTCGAGGAACTGATCGCCCCGGGCACGGTCAACACCATGCCGGAGTCGGTGATCCACGCCTTCGCCGACCACGGCGAGACGCCCGGTGACACCGTCACCGGCGCGTACGACGACGCCCGCGAGGTCTTCGCCGGCCTGGAGCGGGCCGGCATCGACTTCACCGACGTCATCGCCGTCCTGGAACGGGAGGGCGTGGAGAAGTTCGAGGCGAGCTGGTTGGAGCTGCTCGACGGGGTACGCCGGTCCCTGGCGGCCGCCGCGCACGGCACCGGCTCGCCCAACAAGGCCGCGAAGGGCAGCGCCGAGGCCGCCGCCCAGGCCGGGGGCAACGCGTGACCCGGGCCGCCGGGCGTCCGCTGACCGGACCGGTGGGCGGAGACCGGGCGTGAGTGACCTGTTCGACGGGCCGGCGGAGTGCGCCGCCGGCCTCACCGTGCACGGCGCCGACACGGTGGACGCCACCGCGCCGGCCTCGGCCCGGGCCGCCGTGACCGCCGCCGGCCTGCCCGGGCGGCTGGCCGGCAAGGACCCGACCATCTGGGGACCGGACGCCGAGGACGAGGCCCGGATCCGGCTCGGCTGGCTGGACACCCACCGGCGCAGCCGGGAACTGCTGCCACAGCTCGCCGAGCTGAAGGCCGAACTGGGCGACCTGGACCACGTGGTGCTCGCCGGAATGGGCGGCTCGTCGCTGGCCCCCGAGGTGATCTGCCGGACCCTGGGCCGCCCGTTGACCGTGCTGGACACCACCGATCCGGGGCAGGTCCGCGCGACGCTCGGCGACCGGCTGGACCGGACCGTCGTGGTGGTGTCCAGCAAGTCCGGTTCGACGGTGGAGACCGACAGCCACCGCCGGGCCTACTGGCAGGCGTTCCTGGACGCCGGGCTGAGCGAGGCCGAGGCCGGCCGGCACTTCGTCGTCGTCACCGACCCGGGCTCCCCGCTGGAGGCGACCGCCACCGAGATGGGCGCCTTCTTCATCCTCGCCGACCCCGAGGTGGGGGGCCGGTACTCGGCGCTCACCGCGTTCGGACTGGTGCCGGCGGCACTGGCCGGGGTCGAGGTGGCCGAGCTGCTCGACCAGGCGGACATGCTCGCCGACTCCCTCGGCGGGGAGCGGGACAATCCCGCGCTGGCCCTCGGCGCGGCGCTCGGCGCCGCCGCCACCAGTGGCCGGGACAAGGTCGCCCTGGTTTCCGACGGGACCGGCATCGAAGGGCTCGGCGACTGGGCCGAGCAGTTGCTCGCGGAGTCCACCGGCAAGTCCGGGGTGGGCATCCTGCCGGTGGTCGTCGAGTCGCCGCAGAGCCCGGGTGCCACCGGGGCGGACGTGCTCACCGTGACCTACGGTGGGGCGCTGCCCGTCGGTGCCGTACCGGGTGGCGGGATCACCCCCGACCTCGCGGTCAACGGGCCGCTCGGCGCGCACTTCCTGGCCTGGGAGTACGCCACCGCGCTCGCCGGGGCGGTCCTCGGCGTCGACCCGTTCGACCAGCCGAACGTCACCGAGTCCAAGCAGAACACCAGCCGCATCCTCGCCTCCGGCGCGCCGACGGGAACCCCGTCGTTCACCGAGGGCGCCATCGAGGCGTACGCCCCGGCGGGCGCCCCCGGCGACCTGGCCGGGGCGCTGCGCTGGCTCTGCGACGGGCTGGGCGACGACGGTTACCTCGCCGTGCTGGCCTACCTGGACCGGTCCGCCGACGCCGGTGCGGCCGACCTTCGGCCGCTGCTCGCCACCGTCACCGGCCGGCCGGTGACCTTCGGCTGGGGACCGCGGTTCCTGCACTCCACCGGCCAGTACCACAAGGGCGGACCGCAGGTCGGGTCCTTCCTGCAGATCACCAGCACCCCCACGGAGGATCTGGCGGTACCCGGTCGGCCGTACACCTTCGGTCAGCTCCAGGCGGCGCAGGCCGCCGGCGACCGGGAGGCGCTGACCGGCCGGGGCCGGCCGCTGCTGCGCCTGCACCTGACCGAGCGGGCCACCGGTCTGGCCCAGCTGCGCGACGCGGTACGCGGACTGGGGGCACGACAATGAGCCTGCAAGGTCAGTGGAGCGAGGAGGTGGCGTGAACCCACTGCGTGATCAGCAGGACCGTCGACTGCCCCGGATCCCGGAGCCCTGTGCTCTGGTGATCTTCGGGGTGACCGGCGACCTGGCCCGCAAGAAGCTGCTGCCGGCGGTCTACGACCTGGCCAACCGTGGCCTGCTCCCCCCGGGCTTCGTGGTGCTCGGCTTCGCCCGGCGGGACTGGGGGGACGGTGACTTCGAGTCGCTGGCCCACGAGGCGGCCCGCAAACACGCCCGGACCCCGTGGCGGGAGGAGGTCTGGGCCCGGCTGGCCGGCAACATCAAGTTCGTCGGCGGGTCGTTCGACGACGACGCGGCCTTCGACCATCTCGCGGCAACCCTGAACGACCTGCGGGAGAGCCACGGCATCGCCGGCAACGCGGCGTTCTACTTCTCCATCCCCCCGGCCGCCTTCCCCGTGGTGCTCAAGCAGCTCGCCCGGACCGGCATGGCCGACAACGAGAAGTGCGGCGGCTGGCGGCGGGTGGTGGTGGAGAAGCCGTTCGGCCACGACCTGCCCTCGGCCAAGGCGCTCAACGACCTGGTCGACGACGTCTTCACCCGGCAGGACGTCTTCCGGATCGACCACTACCTGGGCAAGGAGACGGTCCAGAACATCCTCGCCCTGCGCTTCGCCAACAGCCTCTTCGAGCCGCTGTGGAACTCCAAGTACGTCGACTCGGTGCAGATCACCATGGCCGAGGACGTCGGGATCGGCAGCCGGGCCGGCTTCTACGACTCGGCCGGCGCGGCCCGTGACGTGCTCCAGAACCACCTGCTGCAACTGCTCGCCCTGGTGGCCATGGAGGAGCCGACCAGCTTCGACGCGGACGAGATCCGCACCGAGAAGCTGAAGGTGCTCAGGGCGATCACCCTGCCTGCCGACGTCACCCAGGGCACCGTCCGTGGCCAGTACCTGCCCGGCTGGGTGGCCGGGCAGCGGGCCGTCGGTTACCTGGAGGAGGAGGGCGTACCGGCCGACTCGACCACCGAGACGTACGTCGCGGTACGGCTGGGCATCCAGAACCGCCGCTGGGCGGAGGTGCCGTTCTACATCCGGGCCGGCAAGCGGCTGCCCCGCCGGGTCACCGAGGTGGCCATCATGTTCAAGAAGGCACCCCACCTGCCGTTCAACCCGGCCGACATGGAGATGCTGGGCAACAACCAGCTCGTCATCCGCGTCCAGCCGGACGAGGGTGTGGTGCTCAAGTTCGGCTCCAAGGTGCCCGGGACGACGATGGAGGTCCGGGACATCGCGATGGACTTCCAGTACGGCGAGGCGTTCACCGAGTCCAGCCCGGAGGCGTACGAGCGGCTCGTGCTCGACGTGCTGATCGGCGACCGGACCCTCTTCCCGGACGCGGCCGAGGTGGAGCAGAGCTGGCAGGTGGTGGATCCGCTGGAGCAGGCGTGGGCGGACATCAAGCCGGAACCGTACCGGGCCGGTGAGTGGGGCCCCCGGGCCGCCGACGAGATGCTCGCCCGCGAGGGTCGGGCCTGGAGGAGAGCATGATCGGGCTCTGGGACACCACCGGCAACGAGGTGGTCAAGGCGCTCGCCGCGGAACGACGCAGCGCGGGCGGGGTGGCCAGCGGGATGGCCCTGACACTGATCGTCGTGGTGGACGAGAAGCGGGTCCGGGAGGCGGAGGCGGCGGCCACCATCGCCGCCGCAGCCCACCCGTGCCGGCTGCTGGTCGTGGTCCGCTCGGACGTGGACCAGGACCGCAACCGGCTCGATGCGGAGATCGTCGTCGGTGGCCGGCTCGGTCCGTGCGAGGCGGTGGTGACCCGGATGTACGGCCGGCTGGCCCTGCACGCCGAGTCGGTGGTGATGCCGCTGCTGGTCCCGGACGTGCCGGTGGTGACCTGGTGGCACGAGGAGCCACCGGCGGAGATCGCCAACGACTTCCTCGGCGTGGTGGCCGACCGCCGGATCACCGACGCCGCGCAGGCCAAGGATCCGATCGAGGCGCTACGCCAGCGGGCCCGGGACTACGCCCCCGGCGACACCGACCTGGCGTGGAGCCGGATCACCCCGTGGCGGACCCTGGTCGCGGGCGCGTTCGACACCACCGAGGCACAGGTGACCGGGACGAAGGTGGTCGCACCCCGTACCGACCCGACGGCTGCGCTGATGTCCGGGTGGCTGGCCGCCCGGCTCGGTGTCCAGCCCGAGTGGGAGCACACCGACGAGTTCCCCCGGATGCGGTCGGTCGAGCTGCGGTGCGCCAACGGTGACCAGTTCGAAATCGTCCGGGAGGACAGCATGGCGGCGTTCCGTCGGCCCGGCCAGGCCACCCGGAACCTGCCGCTGGTCCGCCGTCCACTCGGTGACGAACTGGCCGAGGAACTGCGCCGGCTCGACGCCGACCAGGTGTACGCCGAGGCGCTGGGGGCGGCGACCGGGCTGACCGGCCTGCAGTCCCGGCCCGCGCAGCGGGTGCACGTGTGGAAGGACCCGGCGACCGCCAGCCGGGCCGAGGCGGGCATCAGCGCCCACCCGAGACGAGCCAGGCGTGACCCGTACCGGCAGGACAGGGAAGAACAGCAGTGATGAGTGAGGCGAGTGTCGCCGTCCACGCGGACCCCGATCTGCTCGCCCAGGCGGTCGCCGTACGGCTGGTCGTCAAGCTCCTCGACGCGCAGGCCGACCGGGGTGAGGCGTCGGTCGTGCTGACCGGCGGACGGATCGCCGCAGCGGTGTACCGGGCCGTCGGCGCGCTGCCGGCCCGGGACGCGGTCGACTGGTCCCGGGTGGACGTGTGGTGGGGCGACGAGCGGTTCCTGCCGGCCGGGCATCCGGACCGCAACGAGACGCAGGCCCGGGCGGCACTGCTCGACGCTCTGCCGCTCGACCCGGCCCGGGTGCACCCGATGCCACCGTCGGACGGTCCGGCCGGCGACGATCCCGAGGCGGCGGCAGCCGGGTACGCGGCCGACCTGGCCGCAGCGGCCGGGCCGGGTGCGCTGGTGCCCCACTTCGACGTGCTGATGCTCGGGGTCGGTGAGGACGGGCACGTCGCCTCGGTCTTCCCCGGGCACCCGCTGAGCGGCGGAACCGGTCCGGTGAGCACGGTCCGGGACAGCCCGAAGCCGCCACCGACCCGGCTGACGTTGACCCTGCCGGCGATCAGCACGGCCGAGGAGGTCTGGCTGGTGGCCAGCGGGGCGGACAAGTCCCGGGCGGTCGGCATGGCGCTGGCCGGGACGGCTCCGGCACCGTTGCCGGCGGCCGGGGTACACGGTGTGCGGCGAACCCTCTGGCTGCTGGACCGGGCGGCGGCGGCCGAGGTGCCCCCGCGCCTCCCCCGCTAACCCCCCGGGGGCCCGCGCCCCCGGGACCCTCGACCGCGCGCCCCCGGGAGCCCACCCCGCCCCGCCCCGTCGATCATGGAGTTATGGTGGGGAGTTTTACCTAGATCGCCCCTTTTGTAGGGCACCACAACTCCATGATCGACGCAGGCTGGCGGGGTGGCCCGACGGTGAAAAGATCGAGCGCCGACCCACCCCGACAGGGGCGGGCCGGCGCTCGGCCGTTGAGACGGAGGTGGGTGCTCAGACCGTGCCGGAGTTGACCGCCAGCTTGAGCCAGAGCCCCAGCCCGATAATACAGGCGAACCAGACAAGACCCACCAGGACCGTGTACCGGTCGAGGTTCTTCTCGGCCACCGAGGAACCGGCGAGGCTGGAGCTGACCCCGCCACCGAACATGCTCGACATCCCGCCGCCCTTCCCGCGGTGCAGCAGGATCAGCAGGGTGAGCAGGACGCTGGTAATGATCAGCAACACGATCAACGTGTATGCGAACCAGATCGGCATGGTTGGGGTCAGTCCTCTCGTTGCGATCCCGGTCCGGCGGGGGGCCGGACGCGGCGACACCGACCGGTGGGCGGGCGGGCCATGCAAGGATAGCGAGCAGTCAGCGGCTGATGTGCTCCGGGAACCGGCAGATCTGCGCGAATTCTTCGGCGTCCAGGCTCGCCCCGCCGATCAGCGCACCGTCCACGTCCGGCTTCGCCATGATTCCGGCAATGTTGGACGACTTCACCGAGCCGCCGTAGAGGATCCGCACCTTCTCGGCGGTCTCCGCACCGAAGCTCTCCGCGAGCCGCTGCCGCACCGCGCCGCAGACCTCCTGGGCGTCCTCCGGGGTGGCCGTCTTCCCGGTACCGATCGCCCAGACCGGCTCGTACGCAACAACGACCTTCTCCACCTGCTCGGCGCTGAGCCCACGCAGGGCGGCGGCGAGCTGGTCCGCGCAGTGCCCCACATGCCGCTCCTGCTCGCGGATGTCCAGCCCCTCCCCCACGCAGAGGATCGGGGTCAGACCGTGGGCGAGCGCGGCGGTCACCTTCGCGTTGACCACCGTGTCGTCCTCGTGGTGGTAGGCACGCCGCTCCGAGTGCCCGACCACCACGTAGGTGCAGCCGAGCTTCGCCAGCATCGCACCGGAGATGTCCCCGGTGTAGGCGCCCGAGGCGTACGGCGACAGGTCCTGCGCGCCGTAGCCGATCAGCAGCTTGTCGCCGTCCACCGCGGTCTGCACGGTACGCAGGTCGGTGAAGGGCGGCAGGACCACCGTCTCCACGTCGGTGAGCTGCTTCTCGTTGAGGCTCGCCGCCAGCTTCTGCACCAGCAGGTTGGCCTCGAAGTGGTTCAGGTTCATCTTCCAGTTGCCGGCCATCAGCGGCCGGCGTACGGGGGTAGCCATCAGGTCAGTTCTCCAGAGCGGCGATGCCGGGGAGGGTCTTGCCCTCCAGGTATTCCAGCGAGGCGCCCCCACCGGTCGAGATGTGCCCGAACGACGACTCGTCCAGGCCCAGGGCGCGGACCGCTGCGGCGGAGTCACCGCCGCCGACCACCGTGAACCCGTCCACCTTGGTGATCGCCTCGGCGACACCCCGGGTCCCGGCGGCGAACGCCGGCATCTCGAACACGCCCATCGGGCCGTTCCAGAACAGGGTCCGGGCGCTGCCGATCACCTCGGCGAACGCGGCCACGCTGCGCGGACCGATGTCCAGCCCGAGCCGGTTGGCCGGGATCGCGTCGGCGGCCACCGTGTCGTGCCCGGCGTCCGGGGCGAACGCGGCGGCGGCCACCACGTCGACCGGGAGCATGATCCGACCCTCGGCCCGGTCCAGCAGGTCCCGGCAGGTGGCGATCATCTCCTTCTCCAGCAGCGAGGTACCCACCTCGTGGCCCTGGGCCTTGAGGAAGGTGAAGCACATCCCGCCACCGATGAGCAGCTTGTCGACCTTCGGCAGCAGCGCCTCGATCACGGCGAGCTTGTCGGAGACCTTGGAGCCGCCGAGCACCACCACGTACGGCCGCTCCGGCTCGCCGGTCAGCTTCGACAGCACCTCGACCTCGCGCAGCACCAGCCGGCCGGCGACGTGCGGCAGTCGCGCCGGTACGTCGTACACGCTCGCGTGCTTGCGGTGCACCGCGCCGAACGCGTCGTCGACGTACGCCTCGGCGAGCGCGGCGAGCTGATCGGCGAAGGCACCCCGCTCGGCGGCGTCCTTGCTGGTCTCCCCCGCGTTGAACCGCAGGTTCTCCAGCAGGGCGACGTCGCCGTCACCGAGCGCGTCCACCGCCGCGCCGGCCGACTCGCCGACGGTGTCGGTGGCGAAGCGCACGTCGGCGCCGAGCAGCTCACCCAGCCGGGCGGCGACCGGAGCGAGACTGTACTGCGGGTCGGGCGAACCCTTGGGGCGGCCCAGGTGGGAGCAGACCACCACCCGGGCACCCGCGTCGCGCAGCGCGGTCAGTGTCGGCAGCACCGCGCGGATCCGGCCGTCATCGGCGATCGAGCCGGACTGCTTGTCGAGTGGCACGTTCAGGTCGGCGCGCACCAGGACGCGCCGACCTGAAACCCCCTCGGCGAGCAGGTCATCGAGGGCCCGGACACTCACAGCGACTGACCCACCAGCTTGACCAGGTCGACCAGGCGGTTCGAGTAGCCCCACTCGTTGTCGTACCAGCCGACCACCTTGGCCTGGTTACCGACCACCTTGGTCAGACCGGCGTCGAAGATGCAGGACGCCGGGTCGGTGACGATGTCCGCCGACACGATCGGGTCCTCGGTGTAGACCAGGATGCCCTTCAGCGGCCCCTCGGCGGCGGCCTTCATCGCGGCGTTGAGCTCCTCGATCGAGGTGGCCCGACCCAGGTTCACGGTCAGGTCGGTGGCCGAGCCGGTCGGGATCGGCACCCGCAGCGCGTACCCGTCGAGCTTGCCCTTCAGCTCCGGCAGCACCAGGCCAATGGCCTTGGCGGCACCGGTGGAGGTCGGCACGATGTTCAGCGCGGCGGCCCGGGCCCGGCGGAGGTCGGAGTGCGGACCGTCCTGGAGGTTCTGGTCCTGGGTGTACGCGTGGATGGTGGTCATCAGACCGTGCTCGATGCCGAAGGTGTCCTGGAGAACCTTCGCCATCGGGGCGAGGCAGTTCGTGGTGCAGGACGCGTTCGAGATGATGGTGTGCTTCGCCGGGTCGTACTGGTCGTGGTTGACGCCCATGACGACCGTGACGTCCTCGTTCTTGGCCGGCGCCGAGATGATGACCTTCTTGGCCCCACCGTCGATGTGCGCCTTGGCCTTGGTGGCGTCGGTGAAGAAGCCGGTGGACTCGATGACCACGTCGGCGCCGAGGTCGCCCCAGGGCAGCTTGGCCGGGTCACGCTCGGCGGACGCCTTGAGGGTCTTGCCACCCACGGTGATCTCGTCGGCGGTGGCCTTGACCTCGTGCGGGAGCCGACCGAGGATGCTGTCGTACTTGAGCAGGTGCGCCAACGTCGCGTTGTCGGTCAGGTCGTTGACGCCGACGATCTCGACGTCGGCGCCGGACGCCAGCACCGCCCGGAAGAAGTTACGGCCGATGCGGCCGAAGCCGTTGATGCCAACCCGGATGGTCACAGGTCCCATCTCCTCGCTCTGGTCCGCCGGCATCAGCGTGTGGCCGGCGGTGTGTGCCGGCCCTGGGAGCCGGCCTTTGATAGGTCATCTCGGCCACCCCGCCGCGGTCGCAGGACCTGACCGCCGAGGCGGTTGGTGCGGCGCGGAGAACCGGTTGCCGGCCCCGTCGCCGTACGGTGCGACCTTATCCGAGCGGGTCACACCACGCAGCGCCGGGGCGTTAACCCGCTCCCGCCGGTACGCCTTTCGTCCTATCAGACCACGAGCATGTCGGGCGTGACGGCTGCTTCGGTATCCGGGATGCCGAGGTCACGGGCGCGTTTGTCGGCCAGGGCGAGCAGCCGGCGGATCCGTCCGGCGATGGCGTCCTTGGTCAACGGCGGGTCGGCCAGCGCACCCAGCTCCTCCAGGGACGCCTGGCGGTGCTCCAGCCGCAACTGCCCGGCCGAGGTGAGGTGGCTGGGCGCGTCGTCGGCGAGGATCTCCAGGGCCCGGGTCACCCGGGCGGCGGCGGCCACCGCCGCCCGCGCCGAGCGGCGCAGGTTGGCGTCGTCGAAGTTGGCCAGCCGGTTCGCGGTGGCCCGCACCTCGCGGCGTACCCGGCGCTCCTCCCAGGAAAGCACACTGGAGTGCGCGCCGATCCGGGTGAGCAGCGCGGCGATCGCGTCGCCGTCCTTGACCACCACCCGGTCCACGCCGCGTACCTCGCGGTTCTTGGCGATGATGCCGATCCGGCGGGCGGCCCCGACCAGCGCCAACGCCGACTCCGGGCCGGGGCAGGTGATCTCCAGCGCGGAGGATCGGCCCGGCTCGGTCAGCGAGCCGTGTGCCATGAACGCCCCGCGCCAGGCGGAGACCGCACAGCAGACGTTCGCCTGGACCACGTGCGGCGGCAGGCCGCGTACCGGTCGACCACGCACGTCGAGCAGACCGGTCTGCCGGGCCAGCGCCTCACCGTCCTTGACCACCCGCACGATGTAGTGGCTGCCCTTGCGCAGCCCACCGGAGGCGAGTACGTGGATCTCGCTCGGGTAGCCGTAGACGTCGGCGATCTCCCGCCGGAGCCGCCGGGCCACCGAACCGGTGTCGAGCTCGGCCTCCACGACCACCCGCCCGGAGACGATGTGCAGCCCGCCGGCGAAGCGCAGCAGTGCGGCCATCTCCGCCCGGCGGCAGCAGGGCTTGGGCACGTCGACCCGACTCAGCTCGTCCTTGACCGCAGCCGTCATCGCCATGTGCGTCCCCTTACGGACCGGGTTCCGGCGTGCTGCCGGTGATTACGTACGTGCTTAACGATCGGCGCCCAGGACAGGCACCAGCGCGGCGCCCAACGCCACCGGATCATGACGGGGGGTACCGTCCGGGACGGCGATCGGGGCGAGCACGAGTCGGGCACCCAGCGATTCTGCCGTACGCGCGACCGGTGCCGGATCGCCGACCGCCCCACCGTCGGCGACGACGAGGTCCACCTTCAGCTCGGGCAGGTACCAGCGCAGCGCGGCAAGGTGATCGGCGAGGGAGAGTCCGAGGGTCTCCTTCTCGACGGCGAGGTTCAGCGTGACCAGTCGCCGGGCCGGGCTGGCCACGATCGCCGCAGCGAGCCCGGGGACCAGCAGGTGCGGCAGGACACTCGTGTACCAGCTACCGGGACCGAAGATCAGCCAGTCGGCGGCGTGGACCGCCGCCACGGCCTGCGGGCAGGGTTCCGGGGCGACCGGGTTCAGCCGCAGCCCCTCCACCCGGCCGGTGGTCACCGCCACCTGGTGCTGCCCCCGGACGGTACGGATCTCGGCCGGCCGGTCCGGGTCGACGCCCCGGACCTGGGCCTCGATGCCGACCGGCTGGCAGGACATCGGCAGTACCCGGCCCACCGTGCCGAGCATCGCACCGGCGTGGTCGAGAGCGGCGACCGGATCGCCGAGCAGCTCCATCAGGCCGCAGAGCACCAGGTTGCCGACCGCGTGGCCAGCCAGCCCGTCGCCGGCTGCCGCGTCGGACGCCTGGGCGAACCGGTGCTGGAAGAGTCCGGCGCTACGCCGGGTCGCCGGATGGTCACCAGCGAGCGCTACCAGGGCCTGCCGCAGGTCACCGGGGGGCAGGCCGCCCCGCTCGGCGCGCAGCCGCCCGCTGGATCCACCGTCGTCCCCGACGGTCACCACAGCGGTGATGTCCAGGTCCAGTTCGGGCGCGCAGTGCCGCAGTGCCCGCAGGGACGTTGCCAGCCCGTGTCCGCCGCCGAACGCGACCACCCTGGTCACGCTCATTCGCGCCCCAGGTCGCGATGCTGTGCGTTGGCCGCCAACCGGGACCGCCGCAGCCGGGACGCCAACTCCTCGGCGATGGCGACACTGCGGTGCTTGCCGCCGGTGCACCCGACGGCGACGGTCAGGTACCGCTTGCCCTCCCGTTCGAAGCCCGGCGTGGTCTCGTTGATCAACTGCGCGTACGTCTCGACGAACGTCTCCGCACCGTCCTGCCCGAGTACGTACGTGCTCACCGCCTCGTCCCGGCCGGTGTGCTCGCGCAGCTCGGGCACCCAGTACGGATTGGGCAGGAACCGGGCGTCGAGCACGAAGTCGGCGTCGGGCGGCAGGCCGTACTTGAAGCCGAAGGAGAGCACGGTGACCCGGAGCTGGCGGGCGTCCTCCCCGCCGAAGAGCTCCTCGATGCGGCGACGGAGCTGGTTGACGTTGAGGTGGCTGGTGTCGATGATCACGTCGGCCTGGTCGCGGGCCTCCTCCAGCAGGCCCCGCTCGACGGCGATACCGTCGGCGAGCCGGCCGTCACCCTGCAACGGGTGGGAGCGCCGGACGCTCTCGAACCGGCGGATCAGCACGTCGTCGTCGGCGTCGACGAAGACCACCCGGGGCTGGAAGCCGCGTTCCTTGAGCGCCCGGATCGCCCCGGCCAGGTCGGTGGAGAAGGCCCGGGACCGGACGTCGAGCACCATCGCGGTACGCCGGGCGGCGCCACCGGCGGCGAAGGCCAGCTCGGCCATCTCGATCATCAGCGCCTGGGGGAGGTTGTCGACCACGTAGAAGCCGACGTTCTCCAGGGCCCGGGCGACCGTGCTGCGCCCGCCCCCGGAGAGCCCGGTGACCACGACCAGCGTGGTGTCCGCCGGGGCGGGTGTCGGTGTCGGTGTCGACGTTGTGATCTCCGGACCCGAGTCGTGGCTCATCGGTACCTCACCCATTCTTCCCCCGCCGTGGCGCCGGCACCCCTCCCCGGCCGACGCCTGGTCGATCTGCGACTCTATCCCGCCGCCCGACCGGCATCCGGCTGCTCCCGGCGACGCGCCCGCTGGCCCGTGAGCAGCCGCCCCGACTTCGGTCACTCGATTTCATGCGGGAGTGCTGGTCAGCGGCGAAGCTGCTGCAACCCCCTGACCCGCTGGCGACCGAGCACGGCCAGGTAGTCGTGCGGCTCGTCGAGGCAGGATTCGGCTTCGGCAGCGCGGATGATCTCGGCGAGCCGTTCGGCCAGCTCGTCCGGGTCGGGCTCGACCTCCACGCAGAGCTGCACATGCAGGTCACGCAGCGCACCGCCGATCTCGCCCGGCTCCTCCTCGTAGGTCTCCCACGCGTCGAACATCGGCGGGACGAGGCGGTCCCAGACCCGGGCGGCATGCTCGACCAGCAGCAGCATTTCCCCGGTCGGCGGTCGCTGGGCGAGCACCTGCACCGTCTCGACGATCGCCCGTCCGGCCTCTTCGATGTCGCGCAGGTCCCAGTAGCGCCCTTCGGTCGCCTCGTGGGCGAGGTTGTCGATGGTCCGGCGGGCGTCGGCCAGCGCGGTGTCGGTCAGCGGTCCGAGCTTTCCGGCGTACGCCAGCAGCCTGGCCTCCAGCACCGCGTCGGTGGCCGCGTGCTCGGCGAGCAGCAGCGCCAACCGCCGGGCGGGCAGTGTGCCCGCCACCTCGGCCAGCTCGGCGACCCGGGGATCGGTCTCCACGGCCGACTCCGGGGTGGCTGCCGAGGACCAGGCGAAACCGTCCTCCAGCGCGGCCTCGGTCAGCGCGACCGCGTGACCGCACAACTCCTCCGTGGACGGGCAGTCACACTCGGCGGTGAACCCGTCCGCAGTGATCCCCACCCACACCTCGTACGCCGGCCTGCTGCCCTCCCGGATGATGCACGAGGCGCCCCCGTCGACCTCGACGATGGTCTCGGGTTGCCCCGAGGCGAGTAGCTTGTCCGCTACCTCGCACGCCGCCGGGCCGGCCTCGCTCCGCAGAGCGTCAATGTCGATCCTCACCGCCATCCGGTCATTGAACCGGCACGGGTGATGCCGCCGGCATCGGGGGCGCCCCTACAGGTTTCGCGAAGCGGCGATCGGTGTGGTGGGGTGGGCAGGCCGTGGGTACGGCTCTGGTGTGGCCTGCTGGTCGACAGTCGCAGCAGCTCTTCGCAGCAGGAGTCCGATTCGCCGCCTGTCGAGTTCACCGCCTGTCGAGCTGCACCGTCTGTGCCAGCACGCGAGGCGGGCTGTCCGGTCGGGATGGCACCGGCCCCTGTCTCCGCCCGGATCGGCCTCGTCCGTCCCTGTGATCCACTCGGTTTCCTGGTAATCGGGGTGTCAGCCCCGCTCCGATGGCCCGATTTCCTGAAAACGGAGTGGATTGAGGGCGTCCCCGGGCATGGCTGGGTGCAGGTGGTGCCCGGCTGGCGAGTCGCGCGACGGTACGGACTGCGGGTCAGCCGGGAGGCGTAGCGGTCCGGGGGCGGCTGTCCCCAATGGTCGAACGTTGGTCAGTCGGGCAGAGCAGCCCGCAAACCGGTGACAAACGACGACCAGGCGGCCCGGTCAAAGATCAGAGCCGGTCCCGCTGGGTCCTTGGAGTCCCGCACCGCCATCACGTCCGCCAACTCCGCCACCTCGACACAGTTGGAATCACTGGCACCGCTTCGACGGCTCTTTCGCCACACCGCGCCTACCAGATCCGAAGACATCATGGGCAGCACTCCCAGGTCAGTCCGGGATCTCAGCGGCGACCCGTGACAGGAAGTCAGCAGACCGGTCAGGGTCGAGCGCCTTGGCCCGGAGGTGGTCGAACATGAGTCTATATCGGGTCACCTGCGGCTCCTCCTCCAGCAGAAGCGTGCTCATCTCGTTGCTGAGATATGCCACCGCGGGATCGAGCGCGGGATCGGCATAGTCGAGCAGGGTGAACGGCCCGCCCATCGCGGCGTGGGCACCCGCCGAGAAGGGCAGGATCTGAAGCTCGACAGTCGGCAGGTCGCACGCCTCGATCAGCCGGGCCAACTGGGCGCGCATCACCTTCGGGCCGCCGACCACCCGACGGACCGCCGCCTCGTCCAGCACGATCCAGAGGGCCGGCGGCACGTCCCGGGACAGCAGCACCTTGCGCCCCAATCGTGCCGCGATCCGCCTGTCGATCTCGTCCTGGTCGGCGGTGCTGCGGCCGGCTCGGACGATGGCGCGGACGTACTCCTCGGTTTGCAAAAGGCCGGGCACGTAGAGGCTTTCGAAGGTGCTGATGGCGGCGGCTTCCGCCTCGAAGCCGACGTAGTCGTCCGGCAGGACATCGCCGTAGGCGCTCCACCAGCCCTTCTGCCTCGCCTGCCGGTGCAGCGCGGTCAGCATCTCGCGCTCCTCATCGGACACCTCGTAGATGTCGAGTAGCGCTTCGATGTCCTTGGTCATCACCCGGGAGTGCCCCAGTTCGAAACGGATGACCTTGGTCCGATGCCAGCCGAGGAGCTTCGCCACCTCCTCGGAGGTACGCCCGGTGCGTTCCCGCAGTCGACGCAACTCGCGGCGGAGACGACGCGCTCTGATCGTCGGGCTCGGTACCTGGGCCACCATCAGTCCTTTCTCACGATGAGTGACTAACTTCCTACCACAGAGCCACGGTGAAACAACAACCCGATACACCGAATCACGACGTTGCATTTCTTTGCGAGGTGGGCCAAGCTCTCAGTGACCACCCCCTCACCGAGCGAGAGGTGTGCCAGTGACCGATAATCGATCGTCGCGTTGGGGACGGGGGCCGGGACGGACCAACGCGTCCCGGGCCGAGCTGTCCGCCGTCCTCGATTCCGCTGACCTCTCCGAACGGGTCCGGGCCGCCATCGCGCACGCCCTGGCCGACCCGGTCGCCGTCACGGCGTACGTCAATGCCGTGGCCAACCGGTATGCGACCGAGCGGGAGCGGCGGACCCGGCCGCTACTGCCGCCCGCCGCCGCCTTCGACCCGCGCCGCCGCTGGACGCTGCACCTGACCTACCCGGCGAACGACCTGCGCGACGCCCGCGACCAGGCGGTCACCTACGCCGAGGGACTGACCATCCTGCGCCCCGAGTTGGCCGCGAGCGCGGCGCTCATCTCCCGCGCCGACGCCTGGAACCACATCGAACCGGTCTTCTGCGGGCGGGTCGGCCCGGACGACGAAGTCTGCATGGATGTCGCCGGCCACCCGGGTTTCCACCGCGCAGCCGGGCTCGGCGGCCTCTGCTGGGGCGACGGGGACGACGACGGGACCGGGCGGTGACCGGCACACCGGCCTACCCCCGGGTGTCGCCGTGCCGACACTGCGGGCTGGTGGTGCTCCGCGACAACGACGGGCGGTGGATCCACGCCAACCTCTCGTACCTCTGCCGGGACCGCACCGGTGGCCTACGCGGCTCGTACGCGACACCGGAGCGAGCACCCTGGTAAACGCAGGGTGCCGGCGGTCCCGGACATCAGGGACCGCCGGCACCGAACGGGCAGCTCAGATCGCGCGGGCCACGCAGATCCGCGCGTCCAGCCGGGGACCGGCCTCGTAGACCATGTAGGACACCCCACCGTCGGTACCGAAGGTGGGCGCGGCGACCCGGCCGTTGTCGGACGCGATCGGGCTGTGGAACACCCCGAGGTGCACCTCCCGGTCGAAGGAGTTGCCGACCTCGGTGAGCCGCATCTTCCCGTCGTTGCCGTGGTAGACCACGTAGGTCGTGTTGTTGCGGTGCATCAGGTGCGGGGCGCTGATGTCGGTAAGCCCGTCACCGGACGGGGAGATCAGCGGCTGCGGGTCGAAGCTCCACCGGTCCCAGCCGTTCGGCGACCAGCCCCAGAAGATCTTGCGGTGCCCGGGCGAGATGAGGTGATAGCCCATGAAGAGCATCACGTACTTGTTGCCCAGGCCCGGCACGGAGTGTTCGAAGACCCGGGCGTACGAGGTCTCGGTGGTGTTGGGCACCAGGTTGGTGCTCAGGATCGGCGTCTCGTTGCTGAAGTTGATGCCGTCGCGGGAGCGGGCGACCCGGGTGCAGTTGTTCTCGCCGTGGAAGTAGAGGAAGAACTCGCTGGTGGAGGCGTTCCAGATGACGTGCGGCGAGGAGACGTGGCTGACCGTCGTGGTGGGCAGGTACCGGTCGATGATCGGGTTGCCGGGGTACTCGGTGTACGGCCCCTCCATCCGGTCGGCGTAGGCCAGGCAGATCCCGCCCGGCGCGTCGTGCGGGGCGTAGTAGAGGTAGTAGCGGCCCCGGGCGCCGGAGATCTTGTCGTAGACGCCCCGCACGCAGGGGAAGATGGTCTCGCCGGTCGGGTTGTAGACCAGCGGCTTGTTGAAGGCGTCACGGACGTACCGGAAGCTGGGGAAACCGGCCGGGCCGGCGAGGGCGGGGCCGCCGCCGGTGAGGGCGCCGAGGCCGCTACCGGTCGCGGCGGCGGTACCGAGCAGGGCGGCACCGCGCAGCAGTTTGCGGCGGCTCAGGGGGTGCGGTGGTTCGGGTGGCTGGTGCACGGGGGACTCCGATCAATGGGGGACGCCCGTTGACTGCGCAGTCGCGACGATTGGCCGGCCAGGCGACTGGCAATCACCGAGGGTGACACTGCTGGTGGTCGAGGAGGTTTGCCCTGTGGTCGATGAGTCTGCGCCGGGTCGGAATCGGCGGTCAAGGTGCTAATACGGATTATCAATAGAGCCCACCCGGGGCCTGGTTAATCACCAGGCAACCGTCGGGAAGCATCAGCGAAACAGACCGACACGTAGCGTGGCCGGAGGAGGCGTCAACGCCTCCGGTCGGCGGCGGACCGGTCGTACTCCGCCTGAGCCGCGAGCACCGTCCCCACCTCGCCCTCGACCAGTTCCAGCAGGCCGACCAGCTGCGCGGCGACCCGGGCCCCGAACGGGGTGAGGCTGTACTCGACGTGCGGCGGGATGGTCGCCTGCACGTCGCGGCGGACCAGGCCGTCCCGCTCCAGCGCCTGCAACGTCTGGGACAGCATCTTCTCGCTGACCCCGTCGACCCGACGGCGCAGGGCGTTGAACCGGTACGCCCCCTCGTGCAGCGCGGCGAGTGCCAGGATCCCCCACTTGCCGGCGATGTTCTCCAGCACCCGGCGGGAGTCGCAGTTACGGGCGAAGACGTCGGCGACAAGCTGGTCGTCGGCGTCGGGAGCCGGGCCGGGAGGAAGGGATCCGGCGTCGGAGACCGCGCCGGGGCCGGCGGATCCGGCGTCAGGGGCCTCCGCCGCGCCGGGGCTGACGGAGGACGCGGTCATGCCTCGACGGTACCCGGAGCGCCGACAGCAGCGACAGTGATACCGGTTACTAGGAGTTGGCACTTTCGAATAGTTAGTGCCAGGCTCCAGGTAAGCGATAGCCCGACCCTGAGGAGCAACCCATGATCGTCGTCACCGGAGCCACCGGTCAGCTCGGCCGGCTCGTCGTCAGCGAGCTGCTCAGCCGGGGCGTCCCCGCCAGCGACGTGGTCGCCGCCGTCCGCACCCCGGAGAAGGCCGCCGACCTCGCCGCCCTGGGCGTGGTCGTCCGCGAGGCCGACTACGACCGGCCGGAGACCCTGGACAGCGCCTTCGCCGGCGCCGACCGCCTGCTGCTGGTCTCCGCCAACGAGGTCGGCCGCCGGCTGGACCAGCACCGCAACGTGATCGACGCGGCGGTACGGGCCGGCGTGCGGCTGCTGGCGTACACCAGCCTGCTGCGCGCGGACACCTCCACCCTCCCGCTCGCCCCCGAACACAAGGCCACCGAGGAGCTGATCCGCGCCTCCGGGCTGCCGTTCTCGCTGCTGCGCAACGGCTGGTACACCGAGAACTACACCGGGAACCTGGCCGGCACCCTGGCCCACGGGGCGGTGCTCGGCAGCGCCGGCACCGGTCGGATCTCGGCCGCCACCCGGGCCGACTACGCCGCCGCTGCCGTCACCGTGCTGACCGGCGAGGGCCACGAGAACACCGTGTACGAGCTGGGCGGCGACCAGGCGTTCACCCTCGCCGACCTGGCCGACGAGATCGCCCGGCAGACCGGCACCGACGTGGTCTACCGGGACCTGCCGGTGGAGGAGTTCACCGCTGCGCTGGTCGCCGCGGGCCTGCCCGAGCCGTACGCCGCCATGCTCGCCGCCTGCGACCTGGGCATCGCCGAGGGTGAGCTGGCCACCGACCGGGACGACCTGCGCCGGCTCGCCGGCCGGCCGACCACGTCGCTGGCCGACGCGGTGGCCGTCGCGCTCAAGGGCTGAGCCGGATACCGCCCGGCAAGGCAGCCAAGCCGGGACACGCCCGGCAAGAAGGCTGAGCCGGATGCCGCCCTGAAGAGGGCTGAGCCGGGATCAGGATCCCGGTTGCGGATCGGCCGGGCCGCCCAGCGCGGCGAGGATCGCCTCGGCGGTCCGCCGGCCGATCCCCGGGACCTCGGTGATCTCCTCGACGCTCGCGCCGGCCAACCGCTTCAGCGAGCCGAAGTGTGTCAGCAGGGCCTTGCGGCGTACCTCGCCGAGGCCGGGGACGTTGTCCAGACCGGAGGCCGTCATCCGCTTGGAACGCCGCTCCCGGTGGAAGGTGATGGCGAACCGGTGCGCCTCGTCGCGGACCCGTTGCAGCAGGTAGAGCCCCTCGGAGGCGCGGGGCAGGATGACCGGGAAGTCGTCGTCTGGCAGCCAGACCTCCTCCAGCCGCTTGGCCAGTCCGCAGAGCGCCACGTCGTCCACGCCCAGCTCGGCGAGGGCCTGGGCGGCGGCGGCGACCTGCGGCTGACCGCCGTCGACCACCACGAGCTGCGGCGGGTACGCGAACCGGCGCGGCCGGCCGGTGGTCGGGTCTATCCCGGGGCGGTCCGGGTCGGCGGCCATCTCCTCGCCGATCTCCCCGGTCTCGGCACGTTCGGCGAGGTAGCGGGCGAACCGGCGGCGCAGCACCTCGCTCATCGCCGACAGGTCGTCGGTGGCGCCCCGGACGATGAACCGGCGGTACTCGCTCTTACGGGGCAGCCCGTCCTCGAAGACCACCATGCTCGCCACCACGTCGGTGCCCTGGATCTGGGACACGTCGTAGCACTCGATGCGCAGCGGTGCGGTCCGCATGCCCAGCGCCTCGGTGATCTCGTCGAGGGCCTTGCTGCGGGTGGTCAGGTCGCCGGAGCGGCGCAGCTTGTGCCGGGTCAGCGCCTCGGCGGCGTTGCGCGCCACGGTCTCCATCAGCGACTTCTTGTCGCCGCGCTGCGGCACCCGCAGGGTCACCCGGCTGCCCCGGTGGGTCGACAGCCAGTCGGCCAGCGCCTCCGCGTCGGCCGGCAGGGCGGGCACCAGCAGCTCCCGGGGCACGTCCGCCTCGCCCTGCTCGCCGCCGTACACCTGGGTGCAGAAGTGGTGCACCAGGTCGCCGGTACTCAGCTCCTCGGTTTTCTCCACCACCCAGCCGCGCTGACCCCGGACCCGGCCGTCGCGGACGTGGAAGACCTGGACGGCGGCTTCGAGGGGGTCCTCGGCGAAGGCGACCACGTCGGCATCGGTGCCGTCGCCGAGCACCACGGTCTGCTTCTCCATCGCCCGGCGCAGCGCCGCGACGTCGTCGCGCAGCCGGGCGGCCCGCTCGAACTCCAACTGCTCGCTCGCCTCGGTCATCTCGCGTTCCAGCCGGCGGACCATGGTGTCGGTCCGGCCGGCCATGAAGTCGCAGAACCCGTCGACGATCTCCCGGTGCTGCTCGGCGGAGACGGTGCCCACGCAGGGCGCCGAGCACTTGCCGATGTACCCGAGCAGGCAGGGCCGGCCGACCTGCCCGGCCCGCTTGAACACCCCGGCCGAGCAGGTCCGTGCCGGGAAGACCCGCAGTAGCAGGTCCAGCGTCTCGCGGATCGCCCAGGCGTGCGAGTACGGCCCGAAGTAGCGCACCCCCCTGCGCTTGGCACCGCGCATCACCTGTAGTCGCGGGTACTCCTCGTCGAGGGTGACCGCCAGGTAGGGGTAGGACTTGTCGTCGCGGTAGCGGACGTTGAACCGGGGGTCGTACTGCTTGATCCAGACGTATTCGAGCTGGAGCGCCTCCACCTCGGTTCCGACGGTGACCCAGTCCACCGACTCGGCGGTGGTCACCATCTGCTGGGTGCGCTGGTGCAGGCTCCACAGGTCACCGAAGTAGGAGTTCAGCCGGCTGCGCAGGTTCTTCGCCTTGCCGACGTAGATCACCCGACCGGTGCCGTCCCGGAAGCGGTAGACCCCGGGGGACTCCGGGATGGTGCCGGGCGCGGGACGGTAGGTGGAGGGATCGGCCACGCTCCGAGCCTAGTCCGTGGGCATGACACTCCAGATCGCGCCGAGCTGGTCGACCTCGGTGCCGCTGCGGCCGAAGAAGCCGGCGAACCGCCAACCGGGCGGCGCGGTGTAGGTCACCGCCGCCGAGGTCGGGGTGCCGCCGGACAGGGTACGGCCGTGGTTGGTGGTGAGCCGGATCGAGAAGATCCGGGTCTGGCCGTCCTTCCGCCCCTGGGTGAGGGTCACCGCGGTGACGTACTCGCCGTCGGCCAGGGTGAGGGCGGCGGCCGTCCCGCCGGTGCCCCCGTGGGTCAGGGTGCTGCCGTCGGCGAGCCCGACTCCGACCTGGTCGAGCCGGGATCCGGCGCGCAGCGAGACGCTGGTGACCCGGAGCCCGACGGCGTCCACGTCGGTGAACGGGGTGCCGTGCGGGCCGCCCCAGGTGTCGCTCATCCGCAGGCCGGGGTCGAGGGTCCAGTTGAACCAGGCGGCATGCGGGTAGTGGTCGGACAGCGGCTCGCCGGCCGGGTCCAGGAACCGGGCGTGCTCGTTGTGGTAACGCGTCAGGCCGAGCCGGATCAGCCGGTTACCCCGGAAGAGGATCTTGTCGACCACCTCGCAGGCGTTGGTGACGTTCGCCGGGTCGCAGGTCAGCGCCGGACTGCCGAGGGCGGGCGGCACCCCGCCGCGTTCCTGGAGCACCCAGGCGTCGGTGAGCCCGTTGGCGGCCACCAGGTCACGGATGTTGTCGCCGGTACGGGTGTAGCGGACGTTCAGGTCGCCCATCACGACGACCGCGTTGCCGGCCGAGTTGGCGGTGATGTACGCGGAGAGCTGGTTGAGGTTGGACCGGCGGGCCGCCAGGTCCGCCTCGGAGCTGCCGGCGTTCGCGTGGACGTTGTAGAAGTCCAGGTAGACGCCCTCGGCCAGGCGGATCCGGGAGCGGCTGAAACCCTTCGGGGTCAGGCAGTCGGTGCCGTTGCAGTCGTCCCAACGCACCCGGACGAAGTCCGAGTAGGGGAGGTTCGACATCGTGTTCAGCCCGTCGCCGAACGGCACTGGACCACTGGTCGGGGTGCGGTACGGGTGCCGGTCGGTGGCGTACAGGTCGGCGTGGTAGTTGAAGTCCTCCTGGACGTGCACGATGTCGTAGCCGTTGACCCGCTCCCCGATCGGCCGGGTGTTGACCGCCGGGTTGCTGCCGGAGAGCGGTTCGGGCAGGCCGGCGACGTTGTAGGTGAGCACCGAGAAGGCGCCCGAGGTGGTGGCCGGTGCCGGGGCGGCGGCCACCATGGGCGCGGTGGCAGGCGCGGATCCGGCGGCCTGCCTCGCGGCGGACGCGGGTACGGGGGCCAGGGCGGCGAGCAGTGCCACGGACGCGAGCAGACGCACGGGGATCATCCGACGTCCCTTCTCGACTTCGCCGGCCGGGTGTCGACAGCGGACCGGGCACCGGCCGTCTGCTGGGCGGGGACCGAAGGCTAACCCAACGGATCCAACACTCTCAATACTTGCGGGTAACCATCGGTGACGCAGTGATGGATGTCTTCCCATCCGGGAACCTGCCGCTTACCCTCGGGTAACTGAATGTTCTTCACGTAATGATCGGCACCCCCGTCCCCCACGTCATGATCCCCACCCCCCGGAGGATCACCATGCGCCGTACCACCACCCCACGCCGCCTCCTCGCCGGGGCGACCGCCGCCATCGGCGTCGCCGCCCTCCTCGTCGCCTCCCCCACCCCGCCCACCGCGTCCGGCGCACCCGCCGCCGCACCCGCCGGCACGACCGCCACCAGCAGCTTCGCCGCCGGTGACCACTGCCTCGGCGAGTGCGCCGACATCCTGCCGCCCGGCCAGAACGGCAACGCCACCCTGGTCGAGATCCTCGCCCACCAGACGCTGGGCACCCTGCCCCGGCACTCCGCCGACCAGCTCGGCCGGTACGCCGACCTGGTCTACGGCTACGCCGGGCTACGCGAGGACCAGATCGGCAGCTTCTTCCACGACGCGTCCTTCGGCGTACCGGCCGGACAGGTCGAACGGGACTACTCGCCCCGCGCCGACGTGCGGATCGTCCGGGACAAGAGCACCGGCATCCCGCACGTCACCGGCACCACCCGGGGCGGCACCATGTTCGGCGCCGGGTACGCCGGAGCCGAGGACCGGCTGTTCACCATGGAACTGCTGCGGCACGTCGGCCGGGGCACGCTCACCCCGTTCGCCGGCGGCGCGCCCGGCAACCGGGCCCTGGAGCAGAGCGTCTGGCACAACTCCCCGTACACCGAGGCGGACCTGGCGGCCCAGGTCCAGGCGCTGCGCACCAAGGGCGGTAGCCGGGGCGAGCAGCTCTACGCCGACGTCGCCGAGTACATCGCCGGCATCAACGCGTACATCCGCACCTGCATGGACAACCGCAACTGCCCGGGCGAGTACGTCCTGACCGGGCACCTCGACGCGATCACCAACGAGGGCGGCCCGGAGCCGTTCCAGATGACCGACCTGATCGCGATCGCCGGGGTGGTCGGCGGCCTGTTCGGCGGCGGGGGCGGCAACGAGATGCAGTCCGCGCTGGTCCGCATCGCCGCCCGGGCCCGCTACGGCACGGTCGAGGGCGACCGGGTGTGGACCGCGTTCCGGGGCCAGAACGACCCCGAGGCGGTGCTGACCCTGCACAACGGACAGAGCTTCCCGTACGGCGACGCCGCACCCGACGCGGCCAGCGTGGTGCTGCCGGACGCCAACTCGGCGAAGCCGGAGCCGATCTTCACCGACCCCACCGGCTCGGCCGGTACCACCACCCGGTCGCCCGGCTCCGGTACCGGCGCCGCCGCCGACCTCGCGGCGGCCCTGTCCGGGCTGACCATCACCCCGGCGAACCGGGGCATGTCCAACGCCGCCGTGGTCTCCGCCGCGCACTCGACGACCGGCCACCCGATCGCCGTGTTCGGCCCGCAGACCGGCTACTTCGCACCCCAACTGCTCATGGTGCAGGAGTTGCAGGGGCCGGGGATCAGCGCCCGGGGCGCCGCGTTCGCCGGCCTCAACCTCTACGTGCTGCTCGGCCGGGGTCAGGACTACGCCTGGAGCGCGACCTCCGCGACCCACGACATCACCGACACGTACGCGGTGCCGCTGTGCACCACCGACGGCAGCACGCCGACCCTGGCCAGCAACCACTACCTCCACCGCGGCCAGTGCCTGGCGATGGAGGAGCTGTCCCACGTCAACAAGTGGAGCCCCACCGTCGCCGACGGCACCCCGGCCGGGTCGTACAAGCTGATCGCCTGGCGGACGAAGCTGGGTCTGGTCGGCTGGCGGGCCACCGTGGGCGGCCGGCCGCACGCGTTCACCCAGCTCCGCTCCACCTACCGGCACGAGGCCGACTCGGCGATCGGCTTCCAGATGTTCAACGACCCGACCCAGATGGGTTCCGCCGCCGCCTTCACCAACGCCGCGAACAACGTGGAGTACTCGTTCAACTGGTTCTACGTCAACTCCACCGAGGCGGCGTACTTCAACAGCGGGCTGAACCCGGTACGCACCGCCGGGTCGAACCCGAACCTGCCGATGAAGGCCGATCCCGCCTACGAGTGGCAGAACTACGACCCGGCGACCAACACCGCCACGTACGCCCCGCTGGCCGCCCACCCCCAGTCGGTCAACCAGGACTACTACGTCAGCTGGAACAACAAGCAGGCCAAGGACTTCGGTGCCAGCGACGGCAACTTCAGCTTCGGCGCGGTGCACCGGGGTGACCTGCTCGACCGGCCGATGAAGGCGGCGGTGGCCGCCGGCCGCAAGTTCGACCGCGCCACCCTCACCTCCCTCGTGCAGCAGGCCGGCCTGACCGACCTGCGCGGCATCGAGGTACTCGACGAGCTGATCCGGGTACTGGAGAGCCAGCCGGTCACCGACGCCACCCTGGCCGCCGAGATCAGCCGGCTCAAGGCGTGGCGGCAGGACGGCGCGCTGCGGGTGGAGACGGCCAAGGGCTCGAAGGTGTACCGGCACGCCGAGGCGATCCGCACCTTCGACGCCTGGTGGCCGCTGCTGGTCCGGGGGATGTTCAAGGACCCGCTCGGCCCGGACCTCTACCAGTCGCTGGTCAACACCCTCCAGATCAACGAGTCCCCGTCCGGGCGCCAGCAGGGCGACGTGTCGACCCTGCCCTCGTCATCGGCCAGCGGGGGCCAGACGCACAAGGGCTCGTCGTTCCAGTACGGCTGGTGGGGGTACGTCGACAAGGACCTGCGGGCGGTGCTCGGTGATCCGGTCCGGGGCGGCCTCGGCCGTACCCACTGCGGCAACGGCGCCCTCACCGGGTGCCGGCAGATCCTGCTCGACACGCTGCGCGCGGCGGCGGCGACCCCGGCCGCCGAGGTCTACCCGGCCGACGCCACCTGCGCCGCCGGTGACCAGTGGTGCGCGGACGGGATCGTCCAGTCCGCGCTGGGCGGCATCACGCACGCCACCACCGCCTGGCAGAACCGGCCGACGTACCAGCAGGTGGTCTCGTTCCCGGCCCGGCGCGGCGACGACCTGAGCAACCTCGCCGCCGGACGGCCGGTGACCGCGTCCAGCAGCCAGTTCGGGTACGCCGCGACCAAGGCGGTCGACGGGGACCTGGGTACCCGGTGGGCCAGCTCCTGGTCCGACGACCAGTGGCTGACCGTCGACCTCGGCTCGGCGCGACAGGTGGGCCGGGTGACCCTGGCCTGGGAGGCGGCGTACGCGCGGTCGTACCGGATCGAGGTCTCCACCGACGGCACCACCTGGCGTACCGCCTGGTCGACCACGGTGGGTGACGGCGGCACCGACGTGGTGGCGTTCCCGGCCAGCACCGCGCGATACGTCCGGATGCGCGGGCTGACCCGGGCAACCACCTACGGCTTCTCGCTGTGGGAGATGTCGGTGTACGCCCACTGACGGTTCACTGACCGGCGGCGGTCGGGGCCGGCACGGGACGACCGGGCCGGCCCCGACCGGTCAGGCCAGCATGATCTGGTCGCCCTCGACCTTGATCTGCTTCTCCGGCAGCGGCCGGGGTGCCGGGCCGGCCTTGACCGAGCCGTCGGCGATGGAGAACTTGCTGTTGTGGCAGGTGCAGTTGATGGTGCCGGCGTCGACGTTCGCCACCGGGCAGCGCTGGTGGGTGCAGATCGGGTCGAACCCCTTGAACTCCCCGGCCGTGGGCTGGGTGATCACCACACCCTTCTCCGCGTAGATCCGGCCCCCACCGACCGGGATGTCGGCGGTCCGGGCCAGCGCGGACGCGCCCCGGTCGGCGCCGGCGTCGGCGCTGGGCGAGACCGCCGGGCCGCCACTGGTCGCCCCACCACCGGCGGTCGGGCCGCCGTCGCCGGTCGACCCGGCGTCGTCACCGCACGCGGCCAGGACGACCGAGGCCCCGACCGCACCCGCACCCGTCAACAACGCACGGCGGGACCGCCCACCCGGACCGGTCGACATCTGATCGTCGCTCATGCTGCCTCGCCTTCTTCCGGCTGCCGGCGGCTGGTTGACCGGTACCGGCAACTCGATGATCCGTGTCTACACGGTAGGCACCGATCCCCCTGACCGACGAACGCCGACGGTGTCGGCGACACGCCACCCGGTCAGCCGGCCTTGGCGGTCGACGCCCGGCGGGTCCGGGGGGCCGGCTTGGCCGCACCGTCCTTCGCCGCCGTGCCGTTCTTGGCCGCCGTGCCGTTCTTGGCCGCGCCGCCGTTGGTGGCACCGCTGCGGGTGGCGCTGCTGCGGCCGGCGGTGCCGTTGGCCTTCGCCGCCCGGGACACCGCAGCAGGGGCCCCCGTCGCCGGGCCGTCGAGACCGAGCACCGAACGGAGGAACTGGCCGGTGTGGCTCTCCGCCACCTCGGCGACCTCCTCCGGGGTACCCGCGGCGAGCACCGTACCGCCCCGGTGGCCGCCCTCCGGGCCCATGTCGATCAGCCAGTCGGCGGTCTTGATCACGTCGAGGTTGTGCTCGATCGTGATCACCGTGTTGCCCTTGTCGACCAGCCCCTCCAGCACCATCAACAGCTTGCGGATGTCCTCGAAGTGCAGACCGGTGGTCGGCTCGTCGAGCACGTAGACGGTCCGGCCGGTGGACCGCTTCTGCAACTCGGAGGCGAGCTTGACCCGCTGCGCCTCACCACCGGAGAGGGTGGGCGCGGGCTGGCCGAGCCGGACGTACCCGAGACCCACGTCGACCAGGGTCTTCAGGTGCCGGTGGATGGCCGGGATGGCGGAGAAGAACTCGGCCGCCTCCTCGATCGGCATCTCCAGGATGTCGGAGACGGTCTTGCCCTTGTAGTGCACCTCCAGGGTCTCCCGGTTGTACCGGGCGCCCTTGCAGACCTCGCAGGGCACGTAGACGTCCGGCAGGAAGTTCATCTCGATCTTGATGGTGCCGTCGCCGCTGCACGCCTCGCAGCGCCCACCCTTGACGTTGAACGAGAACCGGCCGGGGCCGTACCCCCGGACCTTGGCCTCGGTGGTCTCGGCGAAGAGCTTGCGGACGTGGTCCCACACGCCGGTGTAGGTCGCCGGGTTGGACCGGGGCGTCCGGCCGATCGGCGACTGGTCGACGCCGACGACCTTGTCCACGTGCTCCAGCCCGGCCACCCGGGTATGCCGGCCCGGCACCAGCCGCGCGCCGTTGATCTGGTTGGCCAGCACCGCGTACAGGATGTCGTTGACCAGGGTCGACTTGCCCGAGCCGCTCACCCCGGTGACCGCGATGAGCTGCCCGAGCGGGAACGGCACGGTCAGGTTGCGCAGGTTGTGCTCGCGGGCGCCGTGCACGACCAGCTCCCGCCCCGGGGTCTGCGGGCGCCGCTGCTGCGGAATCGGGATCGACCTGCGCCCGGACAGGTACGCCCCGGTCACCGACTCGGGGTTGGCCAGCAGGTCCGGTACCGAGCCGCTGTGCACGATCCGCCCGCCGTGCTCACCGGCGCCGGGGCCGATGTCGACGATCCAGTCGGCGGTGCGGATGGTGTCCTCGTCGTGCTCGACGACGATCAGGGTGTTGCCCAGGCTCCGCAGCCGCATCAGGGTGTCGATCAGCCGGTGGTTGTCCCGCTGGTGCAGCCCGATCGACGGCTCGTCCAGCACGTAGAGCACCCCGACCAGGCCGGACCCGATCTGGGTGGCCAGCCGGATGCGCTGCGCCTCACCACCGGAGAGGGTGCCGGCCGCCCGGTCCAGGGAGAGGTAGTCCAGACCCACGTCGACCAGGAACCGCAACCGGGCGTTGATCTCCTTGAGCACCCGCTCGGCGATCAGCTTCTGCCGGTCGGTCAGGGTCATCGCGCCGAGCAGTTCGGCGCACTCCCCCACCGACAGGTTGCAGACCTCGGCGATGCTCCTGCCGGCCAGGGTGACCGCCAGCACCTCGGGCTTGAGCCGGGCGCCGCCGCAGGCCGCGCAGGCCACGTCCCGCATGTAGCCCTCGTACTTCTCCCGGGACCAGTCCGACTCGGTGTCGGAGTGCCGGCGCTCGATCCACTGCATCACACCCTCGAACCCGGTGTAGTACGAGCGCTCCCGGCCGTACTTGTTGCGGTAGCGCACGTGCACCTGGTCACCGGAGCCGTGCAGGATCGTCTTCTGCGCCCGGGACGGCAACTGCCGCCAGGGGGTGTCCAGGTCGAAGTGCTCCGCCTCGCCGAGCGCCTCCAGCAGGCGGAGGAAGTACTCCAGGGTGTGCCCGCCCGACCAGGGTGCGATGGCGCCCTCGCGCAGGGTGCGCTCCGGGTCGGGGATCAGCAGCTCCGGGTCGACCTCCTTCTTGGTGCCCAGTCCGGTGCACTCGGGGCAGGCGCCGTACGGGGCGTTGAAGGAGAAGACCCGTGGCTCCAGGTCCTCGATGGCGAGGGGATGGTCGTTGGGGCAGGCCAGGTGCTCGGAGTAGCGACGCTCCCGGTTGGGGTCGTCCTCGGCCAGGTCGACGAAGTCCAGCAGCACCAGCCCACCGGAGAGACCGAGCGCGGCCTCGACCGAGTCGGTCAGCCGCTGCCGGGCGCTGGGCTTGACGGTGAGCCGGTCAATCACCACCTCGATGGTGTGCTTCTCCTGCTTCTTGAGCTTGGGCGGCTCGGTCAGCGCGTGCACCACCCCGTCGACCCGGGCCCGGGCGTACCCCTTGGCCTGGAGTTCGGCGAAGAGGTCCACGTACTCGCCCTTACGGCCCCGGACCACCGGGGCGAGCACCATGAAGCGGGTCCCCTCCGCCATGGCGAGGACCCGGTCGACGATCTGCTGCGGGCTCTGCTTGGAGATCCGTTCGCCGCAGACCGGGCAGTGCGGCTCACCGACCCGGGCGAAGAGCAGCCGCAGGTAGTCGTAGACCTCGGTGATGGTGCCGACGGTCGAGCGCGGGTTGCGGGAGGTCGACTTCTGGTCGATCGAGACGGCGGGACTGAGTCCCTCGATGAAGTCGACGTCCGGCTTGTCCATCTGGCCGAGGAACTGCCGGGCGTACGCCGACAGCGACTCGACGTAGCGCCGCTGCCCCTCGGCGAAGATCGTGTCGAAGGCGAGGCTGGACTTACCCGAACCGGAGAGCCCGGTGAAGACGATCATTGCGTCGCGCGGCAGGTCGAGGTTGACGTCACGCAGGTTGTGTTCGCGCGCGCCACGGATGATCAGTCGGTCGGCCACTGTCCGCGTACTCCCGGGAAGAAGATGTTGAGCGATCTGTCCGATTAACGAGTCCACCGGTCGGGCCGGGTGCGGGCGGTCCCGCACGGTCGGATCCGCACGATCGCGGACCCGGAGCCCGATGATGAAAGGCGCGCAGGCGGCGCCCCGGCAACTCTAGCCCTGGGGTACGACAAGTTACCCTGGGCCGCGCATTCCCGCAGCTCAGGATCGGCGGGCCCGGCCCGCTGACCGGTACCGACGGCTCAGCCCAGCGACGCACCCAGCCGGACCGGGAAGTCCAACCGGCCGGGAGTGTCGATCACCGCTCCCCCACCGGGCACCCGCACCAGCGCCCGGCAGACGCCACCGGGCCGCCGTCCGCCGTCGGCCCGACGGGCCGCCCCGACGCCCAGCACCGCCGCCCCGGCCAGCGCGTCCACCAGCGCCGACTTCCCCGCCCCCGCCGGGCCCAGCAGGGCCAGGGTCCGACCCGGGGGCACCAGCTCGCGTACCGCCGGCAGGCCCCGACCGGTCCGGACGCTGACCGGCAGCACCGGCACCCCGGGTACGGCCCGGTGCACCCGCGCGACGATGGCCGCCGGGTCCGCCGTCAGGTCGGTCTTGGTCAGGACCACCACCGGCTGCACACCGGCCGCCCGGATCGGGTCGACCAGCGCCGCGACCCGGGCACCGGCGGGCGCCGGGTGCACCGGCAGGACGACCGCCGCGACGTCCACGTTCGCCGCCAGCACCCCGGCCGGGCCGCCACGCCCGTCACCCGGATACGGCAGGGCGGTCCGGCGGGGCAGCACCGCCTCGACGGTGACCCGGCCGTCCGGCCAGGTGCCCAGCAGCACCCAGTCCCCGCTACCGGGCAGGGCGGCACGGTCCCGGGCGGCGTCGACGAACAACCCGCCGGAGAGGGTGGCCCGCACCGTACCGGTGACGCAGAACACGGTGCACACCCCGGTGTCGACCCGGGCCACCCGGCCGGGACGCAGGTCACGGCGGCGACCACCCGGCACGGTCGCCGGGTCCCAGCCGAGCGCGGCGAGATCGATGTTCACGTCAACTCCTGTCGTTCCGAAGCTGGTCTCCGGCGCCACCACGACCCACGACCGGCACCCCCACCACCTCCGTCCGTCCCGGCGACGCGTACAGGGCAGACGGTAGGTGGCCGACCCGAACACGGAAAGCTATTTCCCTGGCACCGCCGTCCGGGACGGTTAGGGTCGGACCGTGACGGCTGACCCACTCCTGCTCATCGGCGAGGTGGACAGCGCCACCGACCGCCTGCTGCGTACCGCGGCCACCTTCGACGAGGCCGCGCTGGCCGGGGACTCGCTGCTGCCCGGCTGGACCCGGGGGCACGTCCTGGCGCACCTGGCCCGCAACGCCGACGCCCACGTCAACATGCTCACCTCCGCGCGGACCGGCGAGCACATCCCGGCGTACCCGTCGGTGGCGGCCCGGGAGGCGGACATCGTGGTCGGCGCGGTCCGGCCACCCGCCGCGCACCTGGACGACCTGCGCCGTAGTGCCGACCGGTTCGCCGAGGCGGTGGCCGCCATGCCGGCGCGGGCCTGGGCCGCCACCGTCCAGGCCCGCGGCGAGCCCCGGTTGGCGGCCACCCTGGTCTGGACCCGGCTACGGGAGATCGAGGTGCACTACGTGGATCTCGCCGCCGGTTACCGTCCGGCGGACTGGCCGGAGGTCTTCGCACACCGGTTGCTGCACGAGGTGGTCACCGACCTCGGTGGGCACCAGGCGGCACCGTCGATGGTGCTGCGCTTCGACGGGAGCACGCACGAGCTGGTGGTCGGCGACCGGACGGCCGCACCGACCGTCACCGGCCCGGCCGCCGAGCTGGCCGCCTGGCTGGTCGGCCGTTCGCCCGGCGATATGCTCACCGTCACACCCGACGGGCCCCTGCCCACTCCCCCGTCCTGGAGATAGAGGACCACATGCCCTACAGCGGAGACGTCACTCCCGGTGGTGCGCCCGACGTCCGCGAACTCGACGCGCTGACCATCACCAAGGTCTCCGTCGGCCCGATGGACAACAACGCCTACCTGCTGCGCTGCCGGGCCACCGGTGAGCAGCTTCTCGTCGACGCCGCCAACGAGGCGCCCCGGCTGCTGGAGCTGGCCGGCGAGGCCGGTCTGGCCGCCGTGGTGAGCACCCACCAGCACATGGACCACTGGGTGGCGCTGGAGGAGGTGGTGGCCGCCACCGGGGCCCGCTCCCTGGTACACGTCGCGGACGCCGAGGGGCTGCCCATCCCGTCCGGGACAGTCACCGACGGTGACACCGTGACCGTCGGTGACTGCGCGCTGGAGGTCGTCCACATCGTCGGGCACACCCCGGGGTCGATCGCGCTGCTCTACCGCGACCCGGCCGGCATCCCGCACCTCTGGACCGGTGACTCCCTCTTCCCTGGCGGCCCTGGGAGGACCACAACTCCCGAAGAGTTTTCGCAGGTCATGGCCCATCTGGAGCAGAAGCTGTTCGGCCGGCTGCCCGACGAGACCTGGTTCTACCCGGGACACGGCCGGGACTCCACGATCGGCGCGGAACGGCCGCACCTGGCCGAATGGCGCGCCCGGGGCTGGTAGCCGGGTCCGGCCCCGAGCCGGGCCGGGCGGTCAGCCGGCGGTGGTCACCGCGCGCAGCCGCCGCCGGGTGGTCAGCAGCGCCAGCCCGCCGAGGAGCAGTCCCACGGTCATCGTCCCGATCATGGCGAACGATTCGCCGGGCAGCAGCCCGCCGAGGGCCCGCCCGAGGCTGCCGAGCAGGACGTAGAGCCCGGCCCAGAGCGCCGCGCCGAGGGTCGCGCTGGCCAGGAACCGCCGGTACGACATGCGCAGCCCGCCGGCGGCCAGCGGCAGCAGGGCGTTGAACACCGGCAGGAACGGCGCGACCAGCACCATCCGGCCACCGCCCCGGCGCAGGACGCCCTCGGCGGCGGCCCACCGGGCCTCACCGATCCACGACCCCAGGCGGCTGTGCCGCATCCGGTCGCCGAAGAGCCGGCCGACCAGGAAGGTCACCGACCAGCCGGCGAGACAGCCGGCGACCACCGCCGCGTACGCACCGGCACCGGCAGCGGGACGGCTCACCCCGACCACGGCGAGCACCGCCACGTCACCCGGGACCAGCACCCCGACCAACGGGATGGCGTCGAGCAGCATCACCACCCCGAGCACCGTCATGAGCAGCCCCGGGGGTAGCTCGCCGATCCGAATCAGCTGGTCCTGCATACCCGCACGCTATGCGGCCACGGCCAGTGCCGGCATCGGGCGCGGCACCCCGGTCACCCCTGATCTTGTGTCAGGGGATTTCCCCGGGTAGGGGTGGGCCGCACGCCAGCCGCAGCACCTGGACCCGGGGCACCGGGGTGTCTGCGAACGCCTCGGTGGTCGGTACCCGGTAGCTGGTCACCACCTGCATCCGGTCGATGGGCAGGTGTCCCCGCCCCGGGTCACCGACCAGCACCGTCGCCCCGCTGGCGGCGGTGCGTTCCAGGAACGGCAGGACCCGGGCGGCCATCGGGGCGTCGTAGAAGACGTCCCCGGCCAGGAGCAGGTCCGTCTGGGGTACGGAGTCCAGCAGGTCACCGTCGGTACAGGTGACGTGTACCCCGTTGGCCTGGGCGTTGAGCGCGACGGCCGCGGCGGCGTACGGGTCGATGTCGTTGACGGTGACCGACCCGGCGCCGGCCAGGGCGGCGGCGATACCGGCGAGCCCGGATCCGGTGGCCAGGTCGAGTACCCGCCGTCCGGCGACCACGTCCGGATGGTCGAGTAGGTACCGCGCGAGGGCCTGCCCGCCCGCCCACACCGAGGCCCAGTACGGCGGCGGCAGCGGATGCCCCGCCTCGGCCTCCATCCGCGCCCACCAGACGATGGCGTCCTCGGCGAGGTGCAACCGGACCTCGGGGACGAACGGCGCGTCCACCAGCCGTATCCGGTCGAGTCCGTCGTCTCCGGCGGAGACCTTGCCCCGCAGGTCGGTCAGTGCGGCGTCGGTCAGGGTCTCCATCAGCGCAAGCATGCCGCACAGTTGGGCAATCGGGGCGAGGTTCGCCACGGCGACCCGCCACTTCGGCCCGCACATCCCGCGAAGGGTCGCTACTGTCATGGGCGTACGGGGCGATCACCGGCACGCCGCCGGGGATCTCCCGCCTGGCACAGGGAGAGATGCATGGCAACCGGCACGGTCAAGTGGTTCAACTCTGAAAAGGGCTTCGGCTTCATCGAGCAGGACGGTGGCGGCCCCGACGTCTTCGTCCACTACTCGGCGATCGCCTCCAGCGGCTACCGGGAGCTGAACGAAGGCCAGAAGGTCGAGTTCGACGTGGTGCAGGGGCAGAAGGGCCCGCAGGCGGACAACGTCCGGCCGCTGTAGTGCTTTCCGGCGGGGCGGTTACGGTCACCGCCCCGCCGGGCCTACCCGCCTGACCTGTCGGCTCAGCTGACCAGTCGACGGGCCAGTTCGTCGGCGACCTGCTGGGCCAGGGTCGGCGGGATCGCCGAGGCGATCGCCGTCGGTGTCAGCGTGGCGAGTACGCCGGCCACGATGGCGGGTTCGTCGGTGAAGTCCCGCACCAGTAGCTGCGCGACCTGCTGGGTGAGCAGGTCGATCTTCTGCTCGGCGTTGACCGCGGCGTTGCGTGCCTCGGCGAGCAGTTGTCCGGCGGTCCGGCGGCTGTCGCCGCTGCCGAACTGGGCACCCCAGATCTCGCTCACGGTCGGCATGTCGTCCTCCTTGGGGATCAGACCGATCTCGGTCAGGTAGCGGCGGTACAGCGGTGTCTCGTCCCGACCGGCCTTCGTGGCGTCGCGGAAGTAGCTGAGGTGGGTGTGGGCGAGGTGGCTGCGGTCCCCGGTGGTCCGCCGGGCCAGCCGGTCCCAACGCCTGACCACCGCACCGTCCGGCGAGTAGATGACCTCCCGGATGTCCTGGGTGTCCGCCGTACCGGCCGTGCACTGCTGCACGCACCAGACCGAGAAGGTCCGCAGGTTGTGGGTCCGACCGCCGACGGTCACGGAGAACATGCCGATGTCGATCGCGGAGGCGTTGAGGGTCAGGCCGGCGCTGTCGCGGGGCGACTCGACCACGGAGTAGTCGTTGGCCACGACCCGGTCCGAGCCGCAGTGGTAGCCGCCAACGTGGTGGACGTCGCCGACGATGCCGACGGTCGCCGGTGCGAGGTTGTCGAGGTGGTCCAGGAGCAGGCTGCGGACAGCCAGTAGGTTCGCTGGAGCCTGAGTCATACGGCCCCCTTCACTCTCCTCACCATTACGGTGAGTACTGATTCGGGGCGCACTGAGACCGCCTGCCAGTTAGCGGAAAATGAACCAGAGGCGTCCCGAACATTGGTGCACATCATCGTGCCGATACGGCAACCCTAGCCAGACAAATCAGTAAATGCCCAGTTCAAGGCGGGTTGGTTCAGACTTAAACCCGACTGCTCGATCCGCCCAGGATTGACGCGTGAGCAGACTCTCCGGAGACGGTTCAGGGGGCACGCACGACGCCGAGGTACCCACCGGGCGGTGGCGTCACCGCGTCGGGGCCACCGCTGTCCCCTGCACCGGTTCGACCGGGGTCGTATCCCCGACCGCCCGGTCCCGGGTCGCCCAGGCCACCATGAACACCGCGGTCCAGGCCACCCCGAGCAGCACCGAACCAACCGTCTCGCTGGCCGAGTTCAACCCCAGGTAGAGCCGGGCCCCAGCGACGAGAACCGCGCCCACCGCCGCCCCGGTCCACGCCGCCACCGCCACCGGCCAGCGGGCCCGTCGCGCGAACAGCCAGGCCAACGTGCAGAGGCTGGCGGTGACCACGGTGTTCTGGGTCGGGAAGAGCAACCCACCGGCCGCGTCCTGACCCGGCCGCTCCGACTGGATCAGGTCGGCGACCACCGCCAGCACCACCAGCGGCAGGAACGCCCCGACACTGCCCAACACACTCACCAGATCCACCCGCCACGGCCGGCTACGCCAGGCCAGCAACGCCGCCACCAGCGCCACGACCACGATCAGGAACGATCCGCGCAGCACCGACACCAACGACAGCGCACCATCCACCATCCCCGGGGTACGCCGGGGCGCCAACCAGCCGGCGATCACCCCGTCGACCAGCCCCAGCCCGCTGCGCCGGACCACGAGACCGAGCAGCCACGCCAGGCCCAGCCCCACCCAGAAGATCAGCACCAGCCCGGCGGTCAGGTTGAGCAGCAGCGTCCACCCCGGCCCGATCCGCATCGCCAGCAGGAAGAACAGCACCCCGTACCGGTTGGTGAACCAGCGCAGCGGCGGCAACTGCCCGGCCCGGGCCAGCAACGCCCGCACCGGGTCCGGGTTACGCCCCAGCCAGCGCCCACCCAGCAGGATCGCCGCGACGCAGAGCAGCAGCACCAGCACCGCCCCGGTGGCCCGCCCCAGATAGCCGGAAACCGTCTCGTACGACTCCCCGGCCAGGTAATCGACCAGCACCGAACCGCCCACCCAGCCGGCCACCCCGGTCATGTTCCACGGCGCGAACCGCCGGTACGGCATCCCGGACGCACCCGCCAGCCGGGGCACCAGGGTCCGGGCGAACGCGACGAACCGCGCGGCGAACACCCCCCGCCCGCCGAGCCGGTGCAGCAGGTCATCGGCCTTCTGCCAGCGCGCGGGCCCCACCCGCGCACCCCAGCGGCCGGCCCGCAGCCTCGGCCCGTGGCGCCGCCCGGCGCGGAACGCCACCGCGTCCCCCACCACCGCGGCCGTGATCATCACCACCAGCGCCGGGGCGAGCCGCAGCGTCCCGGCGTACGCCAGGAACCCCACCAGCAACAGAGTCGCCTCGCCCGGCACCAGCAACCCGACGATCACCGCGGTCTCACCGGCCACGATCAACCCGGCCAGCAGGTAGATCAGCGGCGCCGGCAGATCCCCCAGCCACGTCAGCAACTCATGCATCCCGTACCCCGAACACGACGGCCAGCATGCCAGCCACTGTGACCGGCGGGACAGAAGTTTCCGCAGAGATCCGGGGCAGGTCGGGGAGCGACCCCGACTCGGCCCTGATCGGCACCGGGCGGGAGAATGGGTTTCATGCAGCTTCGCACCGACCTACGCAACGTCGCCATCATCGCCCACGTCGACCACGGCAAGACGACCTTGGTCGACGCCATGTTGCGGCAGGCCGGCGCCTACAGCTCCCGTGGTGAACTGACCGACCGGGTGATGGACTCGATGGACCTGGAACGCGAAAAGGGCATCACCATCCTGGCCAAGAACACCGGCGTCCGCTACCTGCCCGCCGACGGCTCCGACCCGGTCACCATCAACATCATCGACACCCCCGGCCACGCCGACTTCGGCGGTGAGGTCGAGCGCGGCCTCACCATGGTCGACGGCGTGATCCTCCTCGTCGACGCCAGCGAGGGCCCGCTGCCGCAGACCCGCTTCGTGCTGCGCAAGGCACTCAAGGCCCGCCTGCCGATCATCCTCGTGATCAACAAGGTGGACCGGCCGGACGCGCGGATCAAGGAGGTCGTCGACGAGGCGTACGAACTCTTCCTCGATCTCGACGCCGACGAGGAGCAGATCGACTTCCCGATCGTCTACGCCTGCGCCCGCGACGGCATCGCCTCCCTCACCCAGCCCGCCGACGGCGCGGTGCCCGACGACAGCAGCTCCCTGGAGCCGCTGTTCCGCACCCTGCTGGACACCATCCCGCCGCCCGCCTACGACGACGCGGCCCCCCTCCAGGCGCACGTCACCAACCTCGACGCCTCGCCCTTCCTGGGCCGGCTCGCGCTGTGCCGGGTCCGGCAGGGCACCATCAGCAAGGGCCAGACCGTGGCCTGGTGCCGCACCGACGGCACCACCCAGCGGGTCCGCATCTCCGAGCTGCTGATGACCGAGGGCCTGGAGCGCAAGCCCGCCGACTCCGCCGGCCCCGGCGACATCATCGCCGTCGCCGGCATCCCGGAGATCATGATCGGTGAGACCCTGGCCGACGCCGAGGACCCGCGCCCGCTGCCGCTGATCACCGTCGACGAGCCGGCCATCTCGATGACCATCGGCACCAACACCTCGCCGCTGGTCGGCCGGGTCAAGGGCGCCAAGGTCACCGCCCGCATGGTCAAGGACCGGCTCGACAAGGAACTCGTCGGCAACGTCTCCCTGCGGGTCCTGCCCACCGAGCGGCCCGACGCCTGGGAGGTGCAGGGCCGTGGTGAGCTGGCCCTGGCCATCCTGGTCGAGCAGATGCGCCGCGAGTCCTACGAGCTGACCGTCGGCAAGCCGCAGGTGGTCACCCGGGAGATCGACGGCAAGACCTGCGAGCCGGTCGAACGGCTCACCATCGACGCCCCCGACGAGTACCTCGGCGCCATCACCCAGCTGCTGGCCACCCGCAAGGGCCGGATGGAACAACTGGTCAACCACGGCACCGGCTGGATCCGGATGGAATGGCTGGTCCCGGCCCGGGGTCTGATCGGCTTCCGCACCGAGTTCCTCACCGACACCCGGGGCACCGGCATCCTGCACCACGTCTTCGAGTCCTACGAGCCCTGGTTCGGCGAGCTGCGTACCCGCAACAACGGCTCCCTGGTCGCCGACCGGGCCGGCGCGGTCACCGCGTTCGCGATGATCAACCTCCAGGAACGCGGCCAGCTCTTCGTCGAGCCGACCACCGAGGTGTACGAAGGCATGATCGTCGGCGAGAACTCCCGCTCCGACGACATGGACGTCAACATCACCAAGGAGAAGAAGCTCACCAACATGCGGGCCTCGACGTCCGACGAGACCGAGAAGCTGATCCCGCCGCGCAAGCTCTCCCTGGAACAGGCCCTGGAGTTCTGCCGCGAGGACGAGTGCGTCGAGGTCACCCCGGCGGCCGTCCGGATCCGCAAGGTGGTGCTCGACCAGACCGCGCGGGCCCGCGCCACCGCCCGCCGCAAGCACGCCAACTGACCGATTCCCGGACCGGCCCACCACCGGCCCGGGTCACCACCCGCACGATCCAGACCGGGCCGGGTGCCGTCCGACGGCACCCGGCCCGGATCGGTTACCGTCTGCGCCATGCTCGCCGACGATCTCGACAACCTGCTGCACGCCGTACCCGGCACGGTCTCGGTCCACGTCGGTCGGCTCGACGGACCACCCACGTACACCCGGCTGCCCGACGCCACCCACTACGCGGCCAGCACCATGAAGGCCGCCGTGCTCGCCGCCCTCCACCGGGCCGCCGACGCCGGCCGGCTCGACCTGGACGACCCGGTCCCGGTACACAACCGGTTCGACTCCGCGCTGACCGGCGCACCCCGGTTCGGCTGCGCCCACGACTACGACAACGACGACGCGGTCTGGGACCGGCTCGGGCACACCGCACCACTGCGCTGGCTCGCCGACCGGATGATCGTCCGCTCCAGCAACCTCGCCACCAACATCGTCCTCGGCCACGTCGGTCTGCCCGCCGTCGCCGAGGTCTGGTCACTGGTCGGCGCCCGGCACAGCGTCACCGGCCGGGGCATCGAGGACTTCGCCGCCCGCGAGGCCGGCATCACCAACCTGGTCACCGCCGCCGACCTGGCCGCGCTGCTGGGGGCGATCGCCCGGGGGGCGGCCACCCCCGGCCCACTCGCTGCGCCGGCCGCCTGCACCACCATGCTCGACGTGCTCTTCGCCCAGGAACACCGGGAGGACCTGGCCGCCGGGCTGCCCGACGGGGCCAAGATCGCACACAAGAACGGCTGGGTCCGGGGCGTCCGGCACGGCGCCGGCGTGGTCTTCCCCGACGACGCTCCCCCGTACACCATCGTGGTCTGCACCACCACCGACCTCGCCGACGGTGGACCCAGCGGCGAGGAGACCGAGGACGACGCCTGCCGGCTGATCGCCCGGATCTCCGCCGCCGTCTGGGCCGCCCGCCACGCCCTCGGCCGGTAGCCGCAGCCGGACCCGGCCGGGCCGCCACTGCCGGGCACCACTGCCGGTCAGGCCAGCAGGTTCTCCCGCAGCGCGGCCCGCACCTCGGCGGTCACCCCCAGACCGTCCCGCAGGTACCTGTCGAACGAGCCGTACACCCGCGCCACCTCGTCGTAGGCGGCGTCCAGGTACTCCGGGCGGACCTGGAGCACCGGCCGCACCACCTCGACGTCCAGCCCCGGATGCCGCCGGCCCATCGCCTCCAACAGCACCTCCTGCAGGCTCGCGGTCCGCTCGTTGGTCAGCAGGTATTCGGCCCGCACCGCCTCGGCGTCCACCCCGAGCACGGTCAGCAGCACCACCGCCAACCAGCCGGTACGGTCCTTGCCCGCGCTGCAGTGGAACAGCAACGGCAGGTTCGGCGACTCCGCCGCCAGGCGCACCGCCCCGGCGAACCCGGCCCGCGCCGACTCCCCGGTGACGAACCACCGGTAGATGGCCGCCATCGCCGCCGGAGTGCCCTCCCGCGCGAGCCCTCCGTACCCGGACAGGTCATGCCCGAGCACCAGCGCCGACACGTAGGTGAAGAGCGGGTGCGTCGGGTCGTACACCGGCAGGTGCACCACGCGGGGATCACCCGGCAGCCGGTCCGCCGGGGCCACCTCGATCTCCGGCCCACCGCGCAGGTCCACCACGCAGGCCACCCCGAGCCGGTCGAACACCGGCAGATCCTCGTCGACCAACCGACCCAACGCCGCACTGCGGATCAGCCGCCCCGCCCGTACCCGCCGACCACCCGCACCCACCAGGCCACCGAGGTCCCGCGCATTCGGCGAACCCAGCAGTTCCCAGTCCTGCCCGACCATTCGGCCTCCCCAGAGCCCCACATCTTGCGTATAGGGTGCCCCACATGACGATCGCCGCGGTACGCACCCACCGGCTTTCCGCCCCCTTACACACCCCCTTCGTCACCGCCCTGCGCCGCACCACCACGGTGGACACCCTGGTCGTGGAGGTAACCGACACCGACGGCTGCTCCGGGTTCGGCGAGGCACCCCAGGTCTGGCAGGTGACCGGCGCGTCGATCGGTGGGGCGCAGGCATGCGTACAGGAGATCCTCGGTCCCCTGGTCGCCGGGCTCGACCCGGACGACCTGGTGGCCCGCTGCGCGGAGGTGCGCCGCGCGGTGGTCGGCAACGAGGCGGCCAAGGCGGCCGTGGACGTCGCCCTGCACGACCTGGCCGCCCGTCGCCTCGGCGTACCACTGGTCCGGCTGCTCGGCGGTACCCGGCTGCGGGTACCCACCGACGTCACCCTCTCCGCCGGGGACGCGGTCGACCTGGCCACCACCGCCAAGCAGCGGTGCGCCGAGGGCTTCACCGTGCTGAAGCTCAAGGTCGGCACCGACCCCTCCGGTGACCTGGCCCGGGTCCGCGCGGTACGCGCCGCCATCGGTTCCGAACCGAGGCTGCGGCTGGACGCCAACCAGGGCTGGACCCCACGGGAGGCGGTCCGGGTGATCCGGGGCATCGAGGACGCCGGCCTCGACGTCGAACTCGTCGAGCAACCGGTCGCCCGCCGCGACATCGAGGGCATGGCCTGGGTGAGCGACCGGGTGGACACCCCGATCCTCGCCGACGAGTCGGTCTTCGACGTGCGGGACCTGGTCGAGGTGATCCGGCACCGGGCCGCCGACCTGGTCAACGTCAAGCTCGCCAAGTGCGGTGGGCTCGCAGTGGCGCGTACCCTGCTCGACCTGGCCAGCGCCCACGGGGTCGGCACGGTCGTCGGATCCATGATGGAGAGCCAGGTCGGGCTCGGCGCGGCGGCCAGCCTCGTCGCCGCGTACGGCACGTCCGCCGTCTCCGATCTCGACGCCGCCTGGTGGCTGGCCTGGTCACCGGTACGCGGTGGCATCCGGTACTCCGGCGCGGAGGTGGTCCTGCCCGACGCACCGGGGCTCGGCATCACCAGCCTTGACTGAAGGAAAACTACACAGCCTTCTTGATACCCGTCGGTAAATTTCATATTGTCGGATGGGGTCGGGAGGAGCAGAGATGGGCTGGCAACCGCAACCTGGCCGGGAGGCCGTCATCCGCGTCGCGGTGGCCACCCTCTGGACCGCCCCGGAGGCCGTCCGCCCCATCGACCGGCCCGCCCTCACCGACCGCACCGACATCGCCGGCTGGATCGCCGCGATGGACGCCGACCAGCAGGTCGGCGACTGCGTACTCAGTCAGCTCCTGCTCGGCGAACGGGTGCTGGTCACCGACGTCCGACCCGACGGCTGGGCACACGTCGTGGCGGTCGAGCAGCCAGCGGCGAAACTGGACCCCCGGGGCTACCCCGGCTGGCTCCCGGTCGACCAGCTCACCGCCCCACCCGAGCCACCCCCGGCCGACCTGCTGATCGTCGACGCCACGGTCACCGGTCTGCACGCCACCCCCGGCGGCCCCGTGACGGTGCCAGGGGTCATCCTCGGCACCCGGCTCGCGCCCGCCGGCCCCGCCCGCGACGACTGGCGACCCGTGCACGCCCCCGGGCATCCCGCACCGCTCTGGCTCCCCGACGCCCACCTCGCGCCCGTCCCGACCGACGCACCGACGCCGGACGGGGTGCTGGCCGTCGCCCACCGGCTACTCGACGTGATCTACCTGTGGGGCGGGGTGTCGGCCTACGGCATCGACTGCTCCGGACTGGTGCATCTGGCCTGGCGACGGTTCGGGGTACGCCTGCCGCGCGACGCCGACGACCAGGCCCGGGCCACCACCCCGGTCCCGCTGGGCACCGAACGTCCCGGGGACCTCTACTTCTTCGCCCGACCCGGCAGACCGATCCACCACATCGGCATCGTCACCGCCACCCCCCGACCCGGGGACGACCGGCGGATGCTGCACGCCTGTTACACGAAACGGCGGGTACTGGAGGAGCAACTGCCGGCGGAACGGACCGCCACGCTGGTCGGTGTGCACCGGGTCTGACCGCAGCTCCGGCCGGCGCATCAGGACGGGCCCCGCCACCGACCACGGCGATCATGGAGTTGTGGTGCCCGGACTGCGCCACTTCGCGGCTTTTGCGGGGCACCACAACTCCATGATCCATGCGGGAGACGGACCCTAGCGGTGCGCCGCCCCGGCCAGTTCGCGGCGCCGGTCGCGAGCCGACTTGACCAGACTGGCCACCGTCGCCACCGCCAGGGTGCCGAGGATGACCACCAGGGAGAGCCAGATCGGGATGTGCGGCGCCCAGCCGACGTGCTCACCGTCGTTGATGAAGAACAGGTTGTTGTCGGCGAGCGCCTCCAGCACCAGCTTGACGCCGATGAAGCCGAGCACCACCGCGAGGCCGATGTTGAGGTAGACCAGCCGGTCGAGCAGGCCACCGAGCAGGAAGTAGAGCTGGCGCAGGCCCATCAGCGCAAAGACGTTCGCGGTGAAGACCAGGTACGGCTCCTGGGTGATACCGAAGATGGCCGGGATGGAGTCCAACGCGAAGATCAGGTCGGTGGTGCCGATGGCGATCATCACGGTGAGCATCGGGGTGAAGAGCCGCCGACCGTACGGCCTGGTGGTCAGCTTCGCCCCGTTGTACTCCTTCGACAGCGGCAGCGCCCGACGGCTCCACCGGATCAGCACGTTCTCCTGGAACTCGTCCTCGTCCGGCTCACCCTGCCGGAAGAAGTTGATCGCCGTGTAGATGAGGAACGCGCCGAAGATGTAGAAGACCCAGGAGAACTGGGAGATCAGCGCGGCGCCCGCCGCGATGAACCCGCCCCGCATGACCAGGGCGAGGACGATACCGATCAGCAGCACCTTCTGCTGGTACTGCCGGGGTACCGCGAACCGGCCCATGATGATGACGAAGACGAAGAGGTTGTCCACAGAGAGGCTGTACTCGGTCAGCCAGCCGGTGTAGAACTCCCCGGCAGTCCCGGCACCCGAGGTCAGCCAGAGCCCGACGCCGAAGAGCAGCGCGAGGCCCACGTAGAAGGCGACCCAGAGACTGGACTCGCGGATGCTCGGCTCGTGCGGCCGGCGGCCGATGATCAACAGGTCGGCCAGCAGGACCGCCGTCAGTACGACGAGGGTCGCGGCCCACACCCATCCGGACACGTTCAACTCATTTCCTCCGGCAGACACGCGGCATCGGGCACACCGTACGCCCCCACGGGGCCCGGTGTGCTGGCGACGCTGACTCTGGTGACTGTCGGAGGTCTCTTCCGCCACCGCCGCAGGACGGTGACCGACGGTGCCGGGTCAGGCCGGCGAACCGGTTGACCGTGCTGACGACACCACCGCGGGGGAATACTCCCCTCCTCGGCCGCCATTGTTCACCATGACCGCCCGGCAGCGCACCTCCAGGAGCGCCTTTTGCCAGGCAGGTCACTACCCGCAGGGGCATCCTAGGAGGCTAGGTGTTGCCCTGGCCGGGCCGGGAGGGACCAGCGCCACCTGCCGAAGATCAGCCCCCGACCAGCGGATCCACCAGCGACCAGCCGGCCGCCAACAGGGCGTCGCAGGCCGCCACCGCACGGGACAGACGCTGCTCGTGCGGACCCGTGAGTTCCACCACGGGTACCCCGCTGTCCGCGAGGACCGCCCGGAACCGCTCGGTCATGCCGGCCCGTAGGTGCGCCCCGTCCCGCAGCCCGTCATCGTCGAACGGCACCCCGTGATGGTCGGTGAGCAGGTAGAGGTCCGGCGTGCGGGCCGCCGCCCGGACCACCGCGGAGGACGAGCCGAGGTAGCGCTGCTCCCAGACCGAGGTCGCCCGGGTGTCGGTGTCGCAGATCAGCAGTGGACCGGACTGCCGGGCCGCCGCGTCCTCGGCCGCCTGCTGTTCCCGTACCACCTCGACGAAGTCCGCCCGGCCCCACACCACGTCGGAGACGGTGGCGTCCGGCCGCTCCGACCGCAGCACGGCCAACTTCCGGGCGGTCAACTCGCGGCCGTACTCGGGTACCCAGCGGGTCCGGTAGTGCGCCGCCAGCGCCGCCGCCATGGTGGTCGTCCCGGGCGACTCCGCGCCGACCACCACCACCCGCCGGACGAACCAGGCCCGCACCGCCGGGTGCAACCACCGCCAGTGCCCGACCGGATCGGCCCGGACCGCCGTACCGGAGACCGGTACCGCGAGCCGGTCCGGGTCGACGCACACCGGTACCGCCCCGAACCGGCGGGCCAGTTCCGCGCCGTACGCCTCGGAGGAGAAGACCGCGTCGAACCGAACCGGGCCGGCGGCGGCCCGGAAGACGGCGCAGTGTGCGTCCCAGACGGCCGGGTCGGCGTAGTCCACCGGGTGGTCGTCGTACACCCCGACGAACCGCACGTGCGGGCTGGCCGCGTGCGCCTCGCGCAGCCAGTCGAGCCGGGCGGCGAGCGGAATCGACTCCCGGGAGGACGGCGCCACCACCACGGTCACCGCGGCACAGCGCGCCGCTGCGGCGTCGATCAGTGCGTGGTGCCCGGCGTGCGGCGGGTAGAACTTCCCCACCACCAGCGCGTGGCGGAACTCGGGCCGCCGGTCGGCGGCCGGTGGGGCCGCAGGTGCGCTGGTCCCGGCAGCAGGACCGGGCCCCGGCCCGGGGCCGGTCACGGCGGGGTCGGTCACGACGGGGTCGGAATCGACGGGGTCGGAATCGACGGGGTCGGGATCGACGGGGTCGGGATCGACGGGGCCGGTCACGACGGGGTCGGGATCGGCGGGGGTCACGGCACCACCGGGGCCGGGCCGGGAGCCAGCGGTTCCGGCTCCGCCCGCCGCCGCAGGTCCGCCGACCAGGCCCGCAGACCGAGCACGCAGAGCCCCAGGAAGATCACATACAGCAGCGCCGTCAGGTGCAGTCCCTTGTAGAGGTAGAGCGGAATGTAGATCAGGTCGGCGACGATCCAGATCCACCAGCTCTCCACCAGCTTGCGGGTCTGGCCGTACGTGGCGAGCAGGGAGAGCGCGGTGGTCAGCGCGTCCGCCAGCGGTACGGTCGAGTCGGTGTACCGGGTGAGCACCAGCCAGAGCCCTCCGGTGAGGGCCACCCCGGCGACCGCCAGGCCGGTCCACTCGCCACGTCCGGTCCGGCTGACCCGCAGCCGGCTGCGCTGCGCCCCGCCGAAGAGCCAGTTCCACCAACCGTAGAGGCCGAGGACGACGTAGACGACCTGGAGGCCGGCGTCGGCGTACAGCCCGGCGGTCCAGAACAGCACCATCAGCAGCAGCACGTTGACGATGCCGACCGGCCAGTTCCACAGCCGCTGGCGGGCCACCAGCCAGACATTGAGCACCCCGGTGGCGAAGCCGAGCAGCTCCGCCCAGGTGGTGGGGGTACCGGCCACGGTCACCGCCGTACCGGTCAGCTAGTCGATCATGCGTCCTCCCTGCGGATCCCGCCGCGCGCCACGATCCGGCCGCTCACCCTAGAGCAGAAAATGGACGGCGGACACCCCGGTCACGGGACGGTCCACGCAGCGTGCGAGGCTGCCGCCATGGTGCTTGAGGTCGCTCTGATCGATGTGGTTCCCGGTCAGGAGGAGCAGTTCGCAGCGGCGTACGCCGAGGGGCACACCGTGCTGGCCGGCACGCCCGGCTGCCGGTCGGTCCGGATGACCCGGGGAATCGAGTCGCCCTCGCGGTTCGTACTGCTCGTCGAGTGGGACTCGGTGGAGGCACACGAGCAGGAGTTCCGGGCCACCGAGCGGTTCACCCGCTGGCGGACCCTGATCGGGCCGTACTTCGCCGGTCCGCCGGTGGTGGAGCACTTCACCGACGTACCGGCCTGATCCGGAGGCTTTCGTCGTACCCTCCGGCTAGGGTCCTCCCGGGCCGGATCCGACGGGCACGGGGCCGTCGGATCCGGCCCGTCGATCCGGGACCGTCGATCCGGGACCGTCGATCCGGGACCGTCGATCCGGGACCGTCGATCCGGACGGATCAACCCGCCACGGCCGGTTCCGGTGGGCACGGCGGAGCCGACCAGAGCGGTTCCGCCGGGATCCGCTCCAGCACCCCACCGGCGAACACGTCGTACAACGGCAGCGTCCGCAGGTGGACGTACCCGATGTGGCAGTCGCAGCTGGTCTGCGGGCAGGGACGGGGTCGCAACGCGGCGCGGTACGACCCGTCGTAGAGATTGCCCAACGGTGCGTCGACGAAGTGGCAGCGGCGTACCTCACCGTCCCCCCGCACCGAGATGACACTCTCCCCCGTCCGGCAGGACCGGCCCGCAGACGGGTGTGGCCGGACGCTGTAACCGAAGAGCGGGTCCAGGGCCGACCAGTCGGCTTCCTCCTGCGGCGGGTACCGGTAGCCCTCGGCGGCGTTGATCCACAGGTAGACCTCCGCCGGCAGCGCGGCACGCAACCACCGTGCCTCGGCGAGGTGCCCGGGTAGGCCCACCATGCCCACCGAGAACCGGATGCCCCGGTCACGCAGGCCGGTGCAGCGGTCGAGGAACGCCGACCGGCTGACCTGCCCAGGGTGGTAGGTCGCCCAGAACGCGATCCGCTGCCGGTCGGCGTCGGCCAGCCAGTCCAGCCGGCAGGCCAGGTTGGTCTGGATGGCCACCCGGTCCACGTGCGCCAACCGGGAGAGCGTCACCAGCGCCCGCTGGTACCAGGAACGGGTCAGCCCCTCGCCCCACGGGGTGAACAGCACCGAGAGCCGGTCGCCGTGCGGGTTGCCGGTCACCCAGTCGACGAACCGCTCCAGGGCCACCCGGTCGGCGCGCAACTGCTCACGGGTGTCCCGCCGCTTGGCGAACGGACAGTACGGGCAGTCGTAGTTGCAGCTGGCCAGCGGGCCCCGGTAGAGGATGCGCAGGTGCATCGGCCCGGCCGGCCCAGCCGGGCCGGGCATCCCGAGGAATGTCCTGGTCACCGCCACGCGTACCCCGCCATGGCGGCCCGGACCGGGCCGGAGACCAGCCACGGCCCGATCGCGTCGGAACGCTCCAGGCCGGCGTCGGTGAGCACCACCCGGTCCGGGCCCAGCTCGACCCAACCCCGCTCCACCAACGTGGTGAGCTGGGAAAAGTCCTCCTCCACCGGGCTGCCGAAGCGGTCATGGTACCCGGCCGGCGCGAAGCCGTCCGCCCGCAGCAGGGACTTGACCAGCCAGCGGCGCCGTTGTTCCACACCGTCGAGGGCGAACCCGACCTCCGCCACGTCGAAGTCGGTGGCCGGGCGGCGCAGGTAGTCCTCGATGATCGCGCGGACCTGCCCGACACCCACCGCGTAGTCGAACGAGTAGTGCAGGTCGGTGGTGTAGGACCGGGCACCGCAGCCGAGGCCGACCATCCCGTCGTCCTGGCAGGAGTAGTCCGGACCGTCCGGGTCGGGCAGGTCCGCCCGGCGGAAGTGGCGCAGGGACAGTTGCCGGTAACCGGCGGCGCGCAGGGTGTCCCGGCCCTGGCGGTAGAGAGCCAGCCGCTGGGCGTCCCACTCCGGGTCGGTGTCGGATCCCCCGGCCGGCGGATCCCGCCGGTCCGCCGGCCGCACGGGCGGCGGGGCCACCCGGCTCTCGGCGTGCGGATCGGGCGGCCGGGCCGCCCCGGCCGTGGGGAGCAGGGGTACCGACCGCCGGCCCAGGCCGGTGAGCGGGCGGACGTAGAGCGGGTAGAGGAACAGCTCCTCGGGTTGCCAGGACAGCGCCGCCGACAGTGACTGCGCCCAGGTCTGTGCCGTCTGGCCGGCGATGCCGTAGATCAGGTCGAGGTTGACCGTGTCGATCCCCGACGACCGGATGGTCGCCAGCGCCCGTTCCACCTCGTCCCGGCGCTGGGGACGGCCTGCGGCCCGCGACTCGGCGTCCAGGAAACTCTGCACCCCCATGCTGATCCGGGTGGTGCCGCGTTCGGCGAGTACCGAGATCCGGTCGGCGGTGGCGGTGGCCGGGGACGTCTCGACCGCGGTGGGTACCGCGCCGGGGCGGGCACCGAACCGGGTGAGCAGGTCGAACAGCGCGGTGAGCTCGGCGGCGGTCAGATAGGTGGGAGTGCCACCACCGATCGCGATCCGGGCGTAGTCGGTGTCACCGAGCGCGTCGGAGACCCGGTCGGCCTGCGTGCCGAGCTGGGCCAGGTAGCGGGCCACCTGCTCGGCGGGCGGGTTGGCCCGGGTGAACAGGTTGCAGAACCCGCAGCGCATCTCGCAGAACGGCAGGTGCAGGTAGAGGAAGAGACCGTCCCGGCGCTCCCCCGCCCAGACGTCCCGCAGCGCCGGGCGGGGCCGCAACGGCCGGTACGCCGTCTTGTGCGGGTACGCGTAGAGGTAGCCCTGATAGGGCGAACCGTCCAGTGTGGTCATGCCGGATTCCCCGTTCGGTTCCACGTCCCCGGTTCGAGGACGAACTGTGCGTACGGCACCGTCCACACCACCTCGTGCCCGAACCGGTGACCGGTGTGGCCGTCCTCGCCGTAGGCGGTGCCGTGGTCGGAGCAGAGCACCACCAGGCAGGGCCGGCCCCGACCGGTCAGCGCGGCGAAGAGCCGGCCGACGTGCCGGTCGACGTACTCCAGGGCGGCGGCGTGGCTGGCCAGGCTGTCGTCCCCGGCGCCGGGCAGGTAGTGCCGGTTGGGCTGGTGCAGCGCGGCCACGTTGACGAAGAGGAAGAGCGGCCGTCCGTCCGGGACCGTGGCGACCACCCGGTCGACCCGGTCGAGTTGCGCCTCGAAGCAGCCCGGTGCGGTGACGCCGAACTCCGGCTCCCAGTGCGTCTCGGCGAAGAGCCCGGGCAGCACCCGGCCGAGCGGCGAGGCCGGGTTGAAGAAGCCCACTCCGCCCACGCAGACGGTGTGGTAGCCCAGACCGGCGAGGGCGGTGACCACGTCCGGCGCGTCGAAGACCCAGGTGTCCTCGGTGGCGCTCACGCTGCCGGGGAACGCTGCCGCGAAGAGCCGGGGGTGCGGGCCGGGGCTGGTCGGGGTGGGCAGGAAGCCGGCGAAGAATGCCTGGTGTGCCGCGTAGGTGAAACTCGCCGGGGTGTGCCGTCGTTCCCACCTGCCGCCCGGCAGGGCCCGGACCAGGTTGGGGGTACGCCCGGCGGCGGCCAGGTCCCGGGCGACGTCGTAGCGCAGCGTGTCCAGGGTGACCAGGAGCAGGTCGTGGCTGCCGAGCAGGGTCTTCACGCCGGCACTGCCGGTCGGGCGGCGGCCGGTGGTGCCGGCGGAGGGCTCAGCGGCGGGACGGTCACCGGCGGGTCGGCCATCGGGGGCACGGCCATCGGGGGCACGGTCACCGGCGGGACGACGAAGCGGCCGGCGGCCAGGGCGTGCAGCTGCGCGTCGTAGCTGTCCCGGCCGGCGTCGTCGTGCAGCCTGGGCAGCAGGTCGCCGAAGGCGTTCACCTCGGCCACCGCATGCCGGCGCCAGTCCGAGCCGATCAGCAGGTCCACCCCGGCGTGCAGGCAGCCGGGGAAGGCGGCGGCGGCCCGGACGCAGGTGGTCAGCGCCCCGGCGTACCCGACCGGACCCAGCGCCTCGCGCACGGCGGCCAGGTCACCGCGTACGTTGCCGAGGTGCAGGTTGGTCAGCGGCCCCCGGCTGGCCCGGACCACCACGTGGGACGGCTCGCCGGCGACGACCAGGACCCGCAGGTCGACCGTCCGCTGGCCGATCCCCGCCTTGGGAAACCAGCGCTCGACGTGCAGGCCGTCCGGCGCAAGCCGGTCCACGATCGCCGCGACCTCGGACTCGGTGCGGTAGTCGCGGACCCGGAGCGAGTTGAACAGCCGCCCGTCGTCGGTCAGCTCCACCGAGGTCGTCGCGCGGATCCGCCCCGGGGCGAGCTGGAGGGCCAGCACCCCGGAGGCCGACGAGGCGTGCGCCGGTTTCACGAACACCCGGGACCACCCGGCGCTCCGCAGCGCCGCCCGCAGCCCGGCCCAGTCCCCGGCAACGGTCGGCAGGGCCGGCGGCACCGATACCCCCAACCGGGTGAGCCGGGCGTGGCAGGCCCGCTTGTCGAACATGACGGCGATGTCCCGTGGATCGTTGAGCAGCGTGGCGCCGGCCCGGGCGGCGGCCTGCGCGAGCCGGTCCAGGGCGGCGCACAGGCCGGCGTACCAGGCCGCCAGCCCGGTGATCTCACCGTGGGCGGCCGGTACGGTGGCGCCGCGCAACAGCCGGTCCACCTCGGGGTCCTCGCCCGGCGAGTCGACCCGGACCAGGCCACCGGTTGGTAGCTCGACGGGCCCGGCGGCGAGCTGCCGCCAGGGCAGCACGGTGACCGGGCGGGCGGCCCGGACGGCAGCGGCCAGGAACAGCGCCACCCGCCGGTTGTCCGGGTTACCCACCACCACCAGCGGTGTCACCGTCATTCCGCGACGGCCACGTACCGGTCGCCGTCGGAGTCGGCCTCCTCCCGGTCGGAGAGGTCGACCTCGACCCCGGACAGCTCCCGGGCCAGCCGCGCGGCGGACTCCTCGCTGACGTAGTGGTGGTGCAGGTCGAGCCGGCGCAGATGGGTGAGGGACTGCCCGGCCAGCAGCGCCGCCGCACCGGCGTCGGAGAGGACCCCGAGGGAAAGGTCGAGGGTGTGCAGTCGGGCCACCACCGGCGCGCCGGCCACCGCGGCGGCGACCTCGTCGGCGATCATGGCGTCCCGCAGGCCGAGGTAGGTGAGGGCGGGCAGCCGGGTACCGGCGAGGATCGGTACGAGGTCATCGACGGTGGCGTCGCCACCGTACTGCGGGTCACCGAGCCACAACTCCAGGTGCTCCAGGGCCGGCAGGTCGCAGTCGGCGACCGCCCGGACCACCCGTGCGGGCAGGCCACCGGCCTCGATGGCCAACTCCCGCAGGGCGGTGTGCCGGACCGGCGAGAGCGTCAGCCCCTCGGTGGCACCCCGGACCCGCAGCACCTCCAGCGCCGGGTACGCGGCCAGCAGCGGCGTGATGTCGTCCTGTCGGATCCAGGAGATCTCGCACTCCTCGAACGTCATCTCGCCGAGGAAGAGCGCCCGCAGCCCGGTCAACCGGGACGCGAGGTCGGCCAGCAGCGTGACCGGCGGGGGCGTGTCGTAGGCCGACCCCCAGGCACCGATCACCAGGGCCTGCACCGAGGCCGGGTCGACGGTCTCGACGAACTGCATGATCTGCGCGGCGAAGTCCTCGGCGGAGGTGTCGTACTCCGGGGCCTCCAGCCGCCACGCGATGCCGGTCTGGTAGGCCGCCAGCGGGTCCGCCGGGTCGAAGGCCACCACCGGTAGGCCGGCAAACTCGGTGACATGCTGGTTGATCGTCATGGCGCTTCTCCCGGGCGCTGGAGGGGTCAGGCGGGCGAACGATAGCAAGGTCGACCGACACCGCCGCCGGGCCGGCGGGACGTCAGGAAACGGGTTCGAAGCGGGCCCGCCGGCCGACGACGGCGAATCCGAGCCGCCGGTAGAGCTGCCCGGCCGGATTGTCCACGTTCACGTCGAGCAGCACCTCGCGCACCGCGTCCGCGCGCATCCGGCGCAGCGCCTCGGTGACCAGGGCCGCCCCGAGCCCGCGACCGCGCTGCTCCGGCCGGACCCCGACCTGCACGATCCAGCCCTGCGCGCAGGTGACGAAGGCGACATCACTACCGGTGTCGTCGGTACCGGTGTCGTCGGTCGCGAGCAGCGACCACCCGGGGCGGAACTCCTCGTCGCCGGCCGTCCAGTCGACCCAGCGTTCGGCGGACCAGCCCGGGAAACCCGGGCGACCGGCGAAGGCCGCGGTGTAGACCGCGAAGAATCGTGGCGCCAGCGCGGTGGACCAGGCGGCGAGCCGGATCCCGGCCGGTACTGCGACGTCAGGCAGCGCGGTACCGGCCAGGTCGAAGCGCATGACGTCCTCGGCGAAGATCCGGTGCAGGCCCCGGCTGGCGAAGAGCGCGGCGGCCCCGTCGGTGAGCGCCTCGGTCTCCACCACGACCCCGTCCCCCACCGTGGGAGCCTCGGCCAGACCCCAGTCCAGCAGCGCCGACCCGATCCCGCGCCCCCGGCGGGCCGGGTCGACCAGCCCCAGGTACACCGCCTGACGCCGCCCGGCGGTGGCGTGCTGCCGGAGAGCGGCGGCACCCACCAGCCGGCCCGCCCGGTCGACGGCGCACCGGGCCACCCCGTCCGCTGCGGCGAACCGCCGGCCGAGGAAGGACTCGGACGCGATCAGGGGCAACCCGCCGTCCACCGCGAGGCAACGCGCGGCGAGTGCGGCGACGTCGGGCAGGTCGGCGGCGGTGAGCGGACGCCAGGTCAGGTCGGTGTGCACGGGCGCACGGTAGACCAGTCACCGGGGACGGACATCCGAATATTCGTTCGCCCGGACGGACCGCGACGGACTTGAATGCGATCATGACGGAACGGATCGCGTTGGTCACCGGAGTCAGCCGGCGGGTCGGGATCGGCGCGGCGGTGGCCCGCCGGTTCGCTGCCGCCGGCTACCGCCTCCACCTCACCGGACTACCCGCCTTCGACGAGGCCCAGCCGTACGGCGGTGATCCCGAGGGGGTACCGGCGCTCCTCACCGAACTGGCCGGGCGGGCCACCTACCAGGCGGTCGACCTGCTCGATCCGGCCGCGCCGGGTGAGCTGGTCGCCGAGACGGTACGCCGGCACGGCCGGATCGACGTGGTCGTGGCGGTACACGCGTACTGCACCGACACGCCGCTGGGCAGCCTCGACCCGGCTGAGATCGACCGGCACCTGATCGTGAACGTACGGGCCAGCATGCTGCTGGCCGAGGCGTTCGTCGCGGCCTTCACCTCCCAGCGGCCGACCGGGTCCGGTGGCCCCGCTCGCGCGGACGGGCGGCTGGTCCTCTTCTCCACCGGGCAACGGCTCGGCCCGATGCCGAACGCCCTGGCCTACGCGGTCAGCAAGGCCGCGGTGGAGAACCTGACCGTCCAGCTCGCACTCCTCCTGATGCCGCAGGGCATCACCGTGAACTGCGTGCACCCCGGCCCGACCGACACCGGGTACGCCCCACCGGAGGCGTACGCGGCGGTCGCCCGGCGCTTCCCCGGCGGCCGCTGGGGTACCCCGGACGACGCCGCTCGGCTGGTGGAGTGGCTCTGCTCGCCGGACGGTGGCTGGATCACCGGGCAGGTGATCGACTCCGAGGGCGGCTTCAACCGGTACGGCTGACCACCGGTCCGACCGCCGCCGGTGCCCCGCCACCCCCGTTACCGGGCAGGGTTGGCGCCGGTGCGCCGACGACGACCTCGGTCACTTCACCCCGGTGGCGTCCATCCCGCGCAGTTCCTTCTTCAGCTCCACCACCTCGTCCCGGATCCGGGCGGCCAACTCGAACTGCAACTCCCGGGCGGCGGCCAGCATCTGGTCGTTGAGCTCCTGGATGAGCTGGGCCAGGTCGGCGCGGGCCATCCCCGCCCGGGAGGTGGTCGCGGTGGCCCGGCCCCGGCTGCGGGTCTCGGCCACCGGGGCCTTGCCCCGGGAGAGCTGCCGGGCCGCACCGCCGATGGACGAGGTGTCCTCCGCCTCCCGGTAGATGTCGTCCAGGATGTCGTGGATCTTCTTCCGCAGCGGCTCCGGGGTGATCCCGTGCGCCTCGTTGTGCGCGACCTGCTTGGCCCGACGCCGGTTGGTCTCGTCGATCGCGCCCGCCATCGACGGGGTGATCTTGTCGGCGTACATGTGCACCTGGCCGGAGACGTTCCGGGCGGCCCGACCGATGGTCTGGATCAGCGACCGGCCGCTACGCAGGAAGCCCTCCTTGTCGGCGTCGAGGATGGCGACCAGCGACACCTCGGGCAGGTCGAGCCCCTCCCGCAGCAGGTTGATGCCGACCAGCACGTCGTAGTCGCCCTTGCGCAGCTCCCGCAGCAGCTCGACCCGGCGTAGCGTGTCGACCTCGGAGTGCAGGTAGCGCACCCGGATGCCGTGCTCCAGCAGGTAGTCGGACAGGTCCTCGGCCATCTTCTTGGTCAGCGTGGTGACCAGTACCCGCTCGTCCCGCTCGGTCCGTAGCTTGATCTCGTGCATGAGGTCGTCGATCTGCCCCTTGGTGGGCTTGACGACGACCTCGGGGTCGATCAGACCGGTCGGACGGATCACCTGCTCGACGAACTCCCCCTGCGCCTGCTCCAACTCCCATGGCCCGGGGGTGGCGGAGAGGAAGACCATCTGCCCGACCCGTTCCAGGAACTCGTCGAACCGCAGCGGCCGGTTGTCCGCCGCGCTGGGCAGCCGGAACCCGTGGTCGATCAGCATCCGCTTGCGTGACGCGTCGCCCTCGAACATGCCGCCGATCTGCGGGATGGTGACGTGCGACTCGTCGATGACGGTGAGGAAGTCGTCGGGGAAGTAGTCGAGCAGGCAGTGTGGCGGGCTGCCCGGCAACCGGCCGTCGATGTGCATGGAGTAGTTCTCGATGCCGGAGCAGAAGCCGACCTGGCGCATCATCTCGATGTCGTACGTCGTGCGCATCCGCAGCCGCTGCGCCTCCAGCAGCTTGCCCTGCCGCTCCAACTCGGCCAGCCGCTCGGCCAGCTCGACCTCGATGTCGCGGATCGCCCGCTCCATCCGCTCCGGGCCGGCGGCGTAGTGGGTGGCCGGGAAGATCAGCAGGTGGTCCACCTCGCGCACCACGTCCCCGGTGAGCGGGTGCAGGTAGTAGAGCTTCTCCACCTCGTCGCCGAAGAGTTCGATGCGCAGGGCCAGTTCCTCGTACGCCGGGATGATCTCCAGCGTGTCGCCCCGGACCCGGAACGTGCCCCGGTTGAAGGCCATGTCGTTGCGGGTGTACTGGATGTCGACCAGCCGCCGCAGCAACTGGTCGCGGTCCACCTCCTGGCCGACCCGGATCCGGACCGCCCGGTCGAGGTATTCCTCCGGCGTGCCGAGGCCGTAGATCGCGGAGACCGTGGCCACCACGATCACGTCCCGGCGGGTGAGCAGCGACATGGTCGCCGAGTGTCGCAGCCGCTCGACCTCCTCGTTGATCGAGGAGTCCTTCTCGATGTAGGTGTCGGTCTGCGGGATGTACGCCTCGGGCTGGTAGTAGTCGTAGTAGGAGACGAAGTACTCCACCGCGTTGTGCGGCAGCAGCTCACCGAACTCCTTGGCCAACTGCGCGCAGAGCGTCTTGTTGGGGGCCAGCACCAGGGTCGGCCGTTGCAGTCGCTCGACCAGCCAGGCGGTGGTCGCGCTCTTGCCCGTACCGGTCGCGCCGAGCAGCACCGAGTGCCGGTCGCCCCGCCGCACCCGCCGCTCAAGGTCATCAATGGCTGCCGGCTGGTCCCCGGCCGGGGAGAACTCGCTGACGACCTGGAACCGGCCGTCCAGCCGTGGAATGTCGAGCGCCATGACAACAACGGTACGCCGACGGTGTGACAGCCAGCGGAGACCACCCTGAGTGCACGATCGGCTTCGATATTCGCATTGTGTGGCCCTGCTCAGCGGGTTACCGTTTCCGGGTAGGCCGCCCGCGGCGGCCGACCGGGCCGGCAGCCCCGCCCTCACCTGGCAGGCCGCCCCCGGCGTGACGGTTGCAGCCCCGGCTCCGCCGGCGTGCGCGCTGTCGCGGTCGCGCCTGACGCGCTGACCGGCCGCCGCGGGCGCCCCTAGACACCAGCAGGCGCCCACCGGACGACTGCGGAACCGGGCGGACCGAGCGGCCCCACACCATCTCCGATGTGACTACCACACCGACTGGGGTGGGCCCGGCCGGTCGGGCACGGACACCGGTGTCTCAGGTCCTGACCAGGACCCGCAGGTCGACCGGACGGCCGGGGTCGGCGCTGCCGTACCGCCACCCACCCGGCGATCGCGGATGGTCGGCCGGCTCCGGCCACGCCGGGAACCCGGCCCCGGCCAGCGGCTCCGCCATCGCCGTCGCCTGTGCCACGGACGCCACCGTCAGCCGCATGTCGATGATGTCCTGTTCCGGGAGCCGCCCCTGGGCGGTCGGCCCGACGTGGCTCAGCCCCTCCGCCACCGGCCCCAGGGTGTGCCGCAGCCGGGCGGCGAGCCGGGCGTACTGCGCCGGCCAGGTCGGATCGCCGGCACCACCGGTCAGCGGGAGGCCGGGTACCGGTCGGCGGGTCCGCAGGTTGTGCTCGTAGGGCACCAGGCGGTCGCGCCAGAGGTGGTCGACCGTATCGTGCAGCTCGGCGAGCCCGGCGTCGTTGCCCAGCACCACGTCCGCCGCCGCCCGCCGACGGATGTCGTCGGCCTGGGCACGGATCCGCTGTACCGCCTCGGTGGTACCCATCCCCCGGTCCCGGACCAGTCGCCCGATCCGGGTTGATTCCGTCGCCTCGACCACCAGCACCAGGTGGTAGGTCGGTGCGAGCCCCACCTCCACCAGCAGCGGCACGTCGTTGACCACCACCGCGTCAGCCGGGGCGGCACCGGTAAGCTGGACCGTCCGGGCGCGGACCCGGGGGTGGACGATCCTCTCCAGTCGCCGTCGGGCCGCCTCGTCACCGAAGACCAGTGCGCCCAGGGCCGGCCGGTCCAGGCTGCCGTCCGGGGCGACCACGCTGCTGCCGAACGCGGCGACGATCTCCGCCAGCCCCTCGGTGCCGGGCGCCACCACCTCCCGGGCCAGCCGGTCCGAGTCGATGACCACCGCCCCGAGCCCGGCGAGCCGGCTCGCCACGACACTCTTGCCCGAACCGATCCCGCCCGTCAGTCCCACCCTCAGCACCACACCAGTCAACCGGACCCGTCCGGCCACCCGCATCCGCCCCCCACCCCACCGTCCGGCTGGCGCCGGGCACCTCGATGGTCAGCCGGCCACCGGTCGCCTCGACCGCTGGGTAGGGACGTACCCCGCCGGGCGGCGACAGCACCGGGCACCGGCCGGTAGCCGGGGGCGGAACGGGACGGGCCCCGTCCCGCGACCGGATGAACCGGTCGCGGGACGGGGCCCGGGTGGTGCCTGCTGTTACTTGCCGCCGGCCAGCTTCTCGCGCAGCGCGGCCAGCGCCTCGTCGGTGGCCAGGGTGCCGGCCGGCTCCTCGGCCTGACGCGACGGGGCCGGGGTGGTCGAGGTCGCCCCACCGGTACCGGCCGGAGCCGCCGGCGGGTTGGCAGCGGCCTCGGCCTCGGCGGCCCGGGAGGACTGCACCTGCTTGGTGTGCGCCTCCCACCGCTGACGGGCCTCGGCGTACTGCTGCTCCCACGCCTCGCGCTGCTTCTCGTAGCCCTCGAGCCACTCCCCGGTTTCCGGGTCGAAGCCCTCCGGGTAGATGTAGTTACCCTCGGCGTCGTAGGTCGCGGCCATGCCGTAGAGGGTCGGGTCGAAGTGCTCCTCGCCCTCGACGAAGCCCTCGTTGGCCTGCTTGAGCGAGAGCGAGATCCGCCGCCGCTCCAGGTCGATGTCGATGACCTTGACCATGACGTCCGAGCCGACCTGGACGACCTGCTCCGGGATCTCCACGTGGCGCTCGGCCAGCTCGGAGATGTGCACCAGACCCTCGATGCCGTCGTCGACACGGACGAACGCACCGAACGGCACCAGCTTGGTGACCTTACCGGGCACGATCTGCTGGATCGCGTGGGTCCGGGCGAACTGCCGCCACGGGTCCTCCTGGGTCGCCTTCAGCGACAGCGAGACCCGCTCGCGGTCCAGATCGACGTCCAGGACCTCGACCTCGACCTCCTGGCCGACCTCGACAACCTCGGACGGGTGGTCGATGTGCTTCCAGGACAGCTCGGAGACGTGCACCAGACCGTCCACACCGCCGAGGTCGACGAACGCACCGAAGTTGACGATCGACGAGACGACGCCCTTGCGGACCTGGCCCTTCTGCAGCTTGTTGAGGAACTCGGTACGCACCTCGGACTGCGTCTGCTCCAGCCACGCCCGGCGGGACAGCACCACGTTGTTGCGGTTCTTGTCCAGCTCGATGATCTTGGCTTCGAGCTCCCGGCCGACGTACGGCTGCAGGTCCCGCACCCGGCGCATCTCGACCAGCGAGGCGGGCAGGAAGCCACGCAGCCCGATGTCGAGGATGAGGCCACCCTTGACCACCTCGATGACCGAACCGCGGACGACGCCGTCCTCGTCCTTGATCTTCTCGATGGTGCCCCACGCGCGCTCGTACTGCGCCCGCTTCTTCGAGAGGATCAGGCGACCCTCCTTGTCCTCCTTCTGGAGGACCAGGGCCTCGATGTGATCGCCGACCGTCACCACCTCGGCGGGGTCCACGTCGTGCTTGATCGACAACTCGCGCGAGGGGATGACACCCTCGGTCTTGTAGCCGATGTCGAGCAGGACCTCGTCCCGATCGACCTTGACGACGGTGCCTTCGACAATGTCGCCGTCGTTGAAGTACTTGATGGTCTCGTCGATCGCGGCGAGGAAAGCCTCCTCGGAACCGAGATCGTCGTGGGTGACCCGGGTGGCGCTCGAGGAGGCCTCGATGCTGCTCGTCATGTGGGCGGTTGCTCCGGTCGGATGGTGTGTCACAGCAGGCGTCGCGCAGTGACCTTTTCGCGCCAGCGGATCCGCCGTCGGGCGCACCGGACGATCACCCGCACCGGCTCGACGCCGGCGGCGAGATCGTAAGGTGGCTCCGTCGACCGCGGGCCTGCTCCCTGCCGAGGCACGCTATCCGCGAGCGCATCGAACAGCCTACCGTGCGCATTACCACAGCGTGCAAGCCCTCCCGGCGGTTCGGCCGCTGGTCAACGTGCGTAACCCGCGAAATCACCCAGTATCCCGCAAAGATGTCTGCTCGGTCACACCCGTGCCCGCCGCCCGGGTGCCCCGACCAGGGGCCTAGCGTGGCGGGGTGCAGAACGACGAACCCACCGTCACCCGCCGGCCGGTCGACGACGCCGACGCCCGCCGGGCCAGTCGCCGCTGGTGGGACTCCGACGCCGACGACTACCAGGCCACGCACGGCGGCTTCCTGGGCGAGGTGGACTTCGTCTGGTGCCCGGAGGGGCTGCGCGAGGCCGACGCGGGGTTGCTCGGCGAGGTACGCGGGCAACGCGTCCTGGAACTCGGCTGCGGGGCCGCCGCCGCCGCGCGCTGGCTGGCCACCCGGGGGGCCCGGCCGGTCGCCCTGGACCTCTCCGCCGGGATGCTGCGACACGCCGCCACGGCGGCGCGGCTGTCCGGGGTACGCGTGCCGCTGGTCCAGGCCGACGCGCTGGCCCTGCCCTTCACCGATGCGGCCTTCGACACCGCCTGTACCGCGTTCGGCGCGATCCCCTTCGTCGCCGACTCGGCGGCGGTGATGCGGGAGGTCCACCGGGTGCTGCGCCCCGGCGGTCGCTGGGTCTTCTCGGTGACCCACCCGATGCGCTGGGTCTTCCCCGACGATCCCGGTGAGGCGGGGCTGGTGGCGGTCAACTCCTACTTCGACCGGCGTCCGTACGTCGAGCAGGATGCCACCGGCATGCCCAGCTACGTCGAGCAGCACCGCACCCTCGGTGACCGGGTCCGGGAGCTGGTCGGCGCCGGGTTCCGCCTGGTCGACCTGGTGGAACCGGAGTGGCCGGAGGGGCACGAGGAGATCTGGGGGCAGTGGAGCCCGCTGCGCGGCCGGCTCTTCCCCGGTACCGCGATCTTCGTGGCGGAGAAGCCGGCCGGCTGACCGCGGGTCGCCGCCCGTCGCACCCGTTGTGCGCCGCGCGGTGGCGGTTGCGGGCGTACCCTGACGCAGGTGAGCGCTGAGCCGATCCCAAGGTCTCTCGGTTCTGGTTCCAGGTCCACCGGGCTGTGGCAACCGGACCCGGCACGGCAGCAGCGGGCCGACTACACGGTCGAGGACCTGCTGCATCTGCCACACGACGTCCCCCGTGTCGAACTCGTCGACGGAGTCATCCAGGTGACACCCTCCCCCACCCTGGGCCACCAGAGTGTTTCCTTCCTCCTCACCCGCTGGCTGGTCCAGCACGCACCGGCCGGACTGCGGGCCGCCCAGGCGGTCGGGGTCGCACTCTCCGCCAACTCCAGCCGGCAACCGGACGTGCTGCTGCACCGCGCCGGGGTGGCGATGGACCGCGCCTACCTGTCCCCCGGGGACGTGGTGCTCGCCGTGGAGATCGTCTCGCCCGGGACCCGGCGCACCGACCGGTTCACCAAGCCCGGCGAGTACGCCGCCGCCGGCATCCCGTACTACTGGCGGATCGAGCTGGACCCGGTGCACGTGTACGCGTACCGGCTCGGCCAGCAGATCGGCCCGAGCGGTGACCGGCAGTACGAGCTGATCACCGACAGTGCGGAACTGATCGAGCTGACCGAGCCGTTCGAGACCAAACTGGCGATCGAAGAGATCACCCCCTGACCCGGGGCCCGGTGGCCGCGACCCGGGTTGGCGGCATACCGGGCCCGTTTCGGCGCCCCGGGGCCGGGTAGCCAGCGGTCATGGCCGAGCAACGGACGTTCCGCCCGGGCGACCGGGTCTCCTGGGCCAGTCACAGCGGTCGCGCGCACGGCGTGGTCAAGGAGAAACTCACCGAGCGGACCCATGTCCGCGGGCATCCCGTCGACGCGTCGATGGAGCACCCGCAGTACCGGATCCGCAACGACGACTCGGGCCGGGATGTCGCCCACAAGCCGGAGGCGCTGCGCCATGAGCAGGGATGACCGCGCCGGCCGGGGCGACGAGGGCCGCGACACCTACCGGGAGTTCACCGACGCGGTGAACATGAAACCCGGTGAACTGTCGTCCTGGCTGGAGACCGAGGAGTCCAAGACGGTCGGCTGGCACAAGGGCGGCCGGACCGGCGGCGGCGAGTCGGTCGGGCACGAGTCCGGCCGGAGGATCATCGGATTGCTGCGCCGCAAGCGCAACGAACTGTCCGAGGCCGACTACAAGCACATGCGCAAGGTGGTCGGGTACGTGCGCCGGCACATGGCCCAGCGCCCGAGCGGCGACGTGCGGGACACGAAGTGGCGCTGGTCGCTGATGAACTGGGGGCACGACCCGCTGAAACGCTGACCCGGGTGGGCCGGGGCAGGCCGGGGCGGCCCGCACCGCCACACCCGGCCAGCCGGGCAGCGCACGGGTCAGTGGTCGGCGCTGTGCCAGTCGCGGCCCTCGCCGACCGAGACCTCCAGCGGCACCGACAGCGGGTACGCCCCACCCATCTCCCGCCGGACCAGTGCCTCCAGCGCCGCCCGCTCATCCGGGGCGACCTCGAAGACCAGCTCGTCGTGGACCTGGAGCAGCATCCGGGAGCGCAGCCCGGCGTCGCGCAGCGCCGTGTCCACGTGCAGCATGGCCAGCTTGATGATGTCCGCCGCCGAGCCCTGGATGGGGGCGTTGAGCGCCATCCGCTCGGCCATCTCCCGACGCTGCCGGTTGTCGCTGACCAGGTCGGGCAGGTAACGGCGGCGGCCCAGGATGGTGGAGGTGTAACCGTCCTGCCGGGCCCGGTCGACCACCTCGCGCAGGTAGTCGCGCACCCCGCCGAAGCGGGAGAAGTACTCCTCCATCAATGCGCGCGCCTCCTCGGCGCTGATGCCGAGCTGCTGGGAGAGCCCGAATGCGCTCAGTCCGTACGCCAGGCCGTAGTTCATCGCCTTGATCTTGCGGCGCTGGTCGGCGGTCACCTCGTCGAGCGGCACGGTGAAGACCGACGAGGCGGTGGCGGCGTGGAAGTCGGCCCCCGAGTTGAACGCCTCGATCAGGGCGTCGTCCGACGACAGGTGCGCCATGATCCGCATCTCGATCTGGCTGTAGTCGGCGGTGAGCAGGCACTCGTAGCCGTCGCCGACCACGAACGCCCGGCGGATCCGCCGCCCCTCCTCGGTACGGATCGGGATGTTCTGCAGGTTGGGGTCGGTCGATGAGAGCCGCCCGGTGGCCGCCACCGTCTGGTTGAAGGTGGTGTGGATCCGGCCGTCGTCGGCGACCGACTTGAGCAGGCCGTCGACGGTCGACTTGAGCTTGGCCACGTCCCGGTGGCGCAGCAGGTGCGCCAGGACCGGGTGCGGGTTCTGCGCGTGGAGCCACTGCAACGCGTCGGCGTCGGTGGTGTACCCGGTCTTGATCTTCTTGGTCTTGGGCAGGCCCAGCTCGGTGAAGAGGATCTCCTGGAGCTGCTTGGGCGAGCCGAGGTTGAACTCCCGCCCGACCACCTCGTACGCCGCCTGTGCCGCCGCCTTCACCTCGGCGGCGAAGTGCGCCTCCAGCTCGGAGAGGTAGTCGTTGTCGGCGGCGATGCCCACCCGCTCCATGCCCGCGAGGACCCGCACCAGCGGCAACTCCACCCCGGCCATCAGCTTGGCGGACTGCTCGCCGTCGCGGGACAGCTCGGCGTCGATCGCGTCGGCCAGGTCCAGGGTGGCCCGGGCGCGGAGCATCAGATTCTGCTCGGCCTCACCGTCGTTGCCCAGCCCGTCCAGGGTGAGCTGGCCGTTGTCCGGGGTGTCGACCCGAAGCTCCCGGTGCAGGTAGCGCAGGGCCAGGTCGGTCAGGTCGTAGGAACGCTGGTCGGGACGGGCCAGGTAGGCGGCGATCGCGGTGTCCCGCACCACCCCGGCCAGGGACCAGCCGTGCGCGGCGAAGGCCAGCAGCGCCGGCTTGCTGTCGTGCAGCACCTTGGGCCGGTCGTCGGCGGCCAGCCACGCCCCGACGGCCGCGTCGTCGGCCGGGTCGAGCCGCGTCGGATCGAACCAGGCCGCCGCCCCGGCGGCGGTGGCCAGGGCCAGGCCGGTAAGGGCGCCGCCGCCCCGGCCGAAGGTGCCGGCGACCGCGACCCCGACCGGGGTACCCGCCGGCGTGTGACCGGCCAGCCAGGCGGCCACCGCGCCGGGCTCGGTGAGCACCGCACCGGCCAGGTCGAACCCGGCCTCGGCCTCCGGCTCGACGGCGTCGAGGTACTGGTAGAGCCGGTCCCGCAGGATCCGGAACTGGAGGGTGTCGAAGACCTGGTGCACCGCCTCCCGGTCCCAGCCGGCCCAGCGGGCGTCCTCAGGTCGCAGTGGCAGGTCGAGGTCGGAGACCAGGCAGTTGATGTCGTAGTTGCGGATCACGTCGGCGAGCCGCTCGCGCAGGCTCTCCCCGGCCTTGCCCTTGATCTCGTCGGCCCGGGCGATGACACCCTCCACCCCGCCGTACAGGTTGATCCACTTGGCGGCGGTCTTCGGCCCGACCCCGGGCACCCCGGGCAGGTTGTCGCTGGTCTCCCCGACCAGGGCGGCCAGGTCACGGTAACGCTCCGGCGGGACGCCGTACTTCTCGGTGACCGCTGCCGGGTCCATCCGGGCCAGGTCGGAGACGCCCTTGCGGGGGTAGAGCACGGTGACCCGGTCGCCGACGAGTTGCAGGGCGTCCCGGTCGCCGGTGCTGATCAGCACGTCCATGCCCTGGTCACGCCCCTGGCAGGCGAGGGTGGCGAGCACGTCGTCGGCTTCGTAGCCCTCCTTCTCCACCACCGGGATACGCAGCGCCGCGAGCACCTCCTTGACCAGGCTCACCTGACCGGCGAAGTCGGCCGGGGTCTCCGACCGGCCGGCCTTGTACTCGGCGTACTTCTCGGTGCGGAAGGAACGGCGGGAGACGTCGAACGCCACCACGATGTGCGTGGGCTGCTCGTCGCGGAGCACGTTGATCAGCATCGAGGTGAAGCCGTAGACCGCGTTTGTCGGCTGCCCGGTCGTGGTGGAGAAGTTCTCCACCGGGAGGGCGAAGAACGCCCGGTAGGCCAGCGAGTGGCCGTCGACAAGGAGCAGGCGGGGGGTCGAAGCTGTCACAGCAGGTGACTCTAGCCGGCCGCTGTGACAGCTTCGGACACCGGCACGTCCGGCGGTGCGGCCCCACGCCGCCGCACCGCCGGTCCGGTCAGAGCACCTTGGCCAGGAACGCCTTCGTCCGGTCGTGCTGCGGGTTGGCGATGACCTCCCGGGGTGCCCCGGACTCGACGACCACGCCCCCGTCCATGAAGACCAGCGAGTCGCCGACCTCGCGGGCGAAGCCGATCTCGTGGGTCACCACGATCATGGTCATCCCGTCGCGGGCCAGGTCCTTCATCACGTCGAGGACCTCACCGACCAACTCCGGGTCGAGTGCGCTGGTCGGCTCGTCGAAGAGCATCAACTTCGGCTGCATGGCCAACGCCCGGGCGATCGCCACCCGCTGCTGCTGACCGCCGGAGAGCTGCCCCGGGTACGCGCCGAGCCGGTCGCCCAGCCCGACCCGCTCCAGCAGCGCCGCCGCCCGCTCCCGGACGACGCTCCTCTTCTCCCCGCGTACCCGCAGTGGCGCCTCCATCACGTTGGCCAGTGCGGTCATGTGCGGGAAGAGATTGAACCGCTGGAACACCATGCCGATCGAGCGGCGCTGCGCGGCCACCTCCGACTCGCGCAGCTCGTGCAGTTTCCCGCCGCGCTCCCGGTAGCCGATCAGCTCGCCGTCCACCCGGATCCGACCGGCGTTGATCTTCTCCAGGTGGTTGATGCAGCGCAGGAAGGTCGACTTACCCGAGCCGGAGGGGCCCAGCAGGCAGCAGACCTCGCCAGCGCGGACCTGAAGGTCGATGCCCTTGAGTACCTCCAGCGACCCGAAGGACTTGTGCACCTGCTCGGCCCGGACCATCACGTCCTGCTCCCCCGCCGGACCCGTATCCGTCACCGCTGGACCGCCTCTCCGGTCGTCCCGCCGGCCTCGGCGGCCAGCCCGCGCAGCTTCACCCGGGCCTGCCCGGCCCGGCCGTGCCCCCGGGAGAAGTGCCGCTCCAGGTAGTACTGCCCGACCAGCAGCACGCTGGTCAGCAGCAGGTACCACAGGCAGGCGGCGACGAGCATCGGAAAGACCTGGAAGGTCCGGTTGCCCACCGCCTTGAGCTGGAAGAACAGCTCGGTGGAGACCGGCACGAAGGCCACCAGCGAGGTGTCCTTGAGCATCGCGATGGTCTCGTTGCCGGTCGGCGGGATGATCACCCGCATGGCCTGCGGCAGCACGATGCGGCGCAGGATCTGGCCGCGCTTCATGCCCAACGCCTGGGCCGCTTCGGTCTGCCCCTCGTCGACCGACTGGATGCCGGCCCGGACGATCTCGGCCATGTACGCCGCCTCGGAGAGCCCCAGGGCGAGCAGGCCGGCGACGAAGCCGGTCAGGATGTCCACGGCGCTGAACCCGAACAGCCGCGCCTCGAAGTCCTGGATGCCGAAGAGCGCACCGATCTGCCGGTCGAAGGGCAGCCCGACCTCGATCCGCGACCAGAGGATGCCGAGGTTGCCGAAGAGGATCGCCAGCACCAGCCGGGGCACCGCCCGGAAGAACCAGGTGTAGGCCCAGGCAACCCCGCGCAGGATCGGGTTGTCGGACAACCGCATGACCGCGATGACCACGCCGAGCCCGACGCCGATCAGCATGGCCAGCAGGGTCAGCGCGATGGTGCCGCGCAGTCCTTCAATGATCGGCGGACGGAACATCTCGTCGACCATGAACGACCAGTTGAAGGCCCGGTTGGTGACCAGCAGGTGGACGAACATGGCGACCAGCACGCCGATCACCCCGACGGCGACCCAGCGTCCGGGATGCCGGACGGGCACGGCCTTGATGGGTTCCGGCCGTGCCCGCTCCGATTGTGTCTCCAGTGACATGGTTACGGGTTGAGCGCCGGGTTGTCGATGCCGCCGGCCTCGACGCCCCACTTGCTCAGCGCCGCCTTGTACGAGCCGTCGGTGATCACGGCCTGCACGGCCTCCCGGACCGCCTCGGCGAACGCCGTCTGGTCCTTCTTCACCACGTACCCGTACGGCGCCGACTCGTAGATGTCACCGAGCAGTTCCAACTGGCCGTTGGTCTGCTTCACCGCGTACGCCCCGACCGGCGAGTCGGCCAGCATGGCGTCGTTCTTGCCGCTGACCACCGCAGCGGTCGCGTCGCTCTGCGCCTGGTACTGGTCGATGGTGATCGCCGGCTTGCCCGCGTCGGTGCACTTCTTCGACCGGGCGGTGATGTCGTCGAACTGCACCGTGCCGGTCTGCACCGCGATCTTCTTACCGCAGGCGTCGTCCGGGCTGACCTTGTTCGGGTTGCCCGACTTCGTCGCCCACTGGGTGCCGGCGGAGAAGTAGCTGACCATGTTGACGCTCTTCTTGCGCTCCTCGTTGATGGTGAACGACGAGACGCCGACCTCGTACTTGCCCGAGTCGACACCCGGCAGGATCGCGTCGAACGGCGCCGACTCGAACTCCGCCTTCAGCCCGAGCTTCGCCGCGACCGCGTTGAACAGGTCGATGTCGAAGCCGACCACCGTCTTGCCGTCGGCGTCGAGGAACTCGGCCGGCGCGTACGTCGAGTCCGTGCCGACCTTGATCACACCGTCGGCCTTGATCGCGTCCGGCACCTTCGCGGCCAGCGCCGCGTCGGCCGCGCCGGTCGCCGAGGGGCCCGCCCCGGGCTGCTCGGTGCTCTCCTTCTCGCCGCACGCGGCGAGGGAGAGGGCGAGCAGTGCGGCACCGGCCGCACCGACCACGGCCCGCCGGCTGCTGTTGCTGATGAACATGTGACGACTCCTTAGAACAGGGGTGGATCCGGTCAGGCCACGCCGAGGTACGCCTCTTTGACCGCCGGGTCGTGCAGCAGCTCCGCGCCGGTCCCGCTCTTGACGATCCGACCGGTCTCCAGCACGTACGCGCGGTGCGCCCGGGCCAGCGCCTGCTGGGCGTTCTGCTCCACCAGCAGGACCGTGGTGCCCTGCTCGTTGATCTCCGTGATGATCTGGAAGATCTGCTGGATCAGCATCGGCGCCAGACCCATCGACGGCTCGTCGAGCAGCAGCAGCTTCGGCCGGCTCATCAGCGCCCGCCCGACGGCGAGCATCTGCTGCTCACCGCCGGAGAGGGTGCCGCCGGGCTGCTTGCGCCGCTCGGCCAGCCGGGGGAACAGCTCCAGCACCCGGGCCAGGTCCTTGGCCACCTCGGCACGGTCCCGTCGGGTGTAGGCACCCATGTCCAGGTTCTCCAGCACCGTCATACCGGGGAAGATCCCCCGGCCCTCCGGCGCCTGGCACAGCCCCCGGCGGACCCGCAGGTCGGCCCGGAGCTTGGAGATGTCCTCACCGTTGAACCGGATGCTGCCCGAGGCGATCGGCCGGATACCGGAGATCGCCCGCATGGTCGTCGACTTCCCGGCACCGTTGGCACCGATCAGCGCGACGATCTCCCCCTCACCGACGGTCAGGCTGATGCCGTGCAGCGCCTGGATCCGCCCGTAGAGCAGGCTGACATTGTCGATCTCAAGCAGCATCGTCCGGTACCCCCAGGTACGCCGCGATCACGCGGTGGTCCTCCCGCACCTCGGCGGGGAGCCCCTCGGCGATCTTCTTTCCGAACTCCAGCACCACGAGCCGGTCGGTAACCCCCATCACCAGGCGCATGTCGTGCTCGATCAGCAGCACGGTCACCCCCTGGTCCCGGACCTGCCGGATGAGCTGGAGCAGCTCCTCCTTCTCCGCCGGGTTGAAGCCGGCGGCCGGCTCGTCCAGGCAGAGCAGCACCGGGTCGGTGGCCAACGCCCGGGCGATCTCCAACCGCCGCTGCTCACCGTAGGAGAGGTTGCGCGCGGTCTCGTGCATCCGGTGCCGGATCCCGACGAACTCCAGCAGACGCTCGGCCTTCTCGATCCCGTCGCGCTCCTCGCGCCAGTGCCGGGGCAGCCGGAACAGCGCCGAGATCACGCTGGTCTTGTGGTGCGCGTCCGCGCCGACCTGGACGTTCTCCAGCGCGGTCATCTCCGGGAAGAGACGGATGTTCTGGAAGGTCCGGGCCATGCCCATCTGGGTGATCTGGTGCCGCTTCTTGCCGGTGATCCGCTGACCCCGGAACCGGATCTCACCCTCGGTGGGCTGGTAGATCCCGGTCATCGCGTTGAAGCAGGTGGTCTTGCCGGCACCGTTCGGTCCGATCAGACCCAGGATCTCCCCCTTGTAGAGGGTGAAGTCCACGTCGTTCAGCGCGACCACACCACCGAAACGCAGCGTGACGTGGTCCACCTCCAGCAACGGCTCCCGGCCCGCCGGCAGGTTCTCCGCCGCCGGGGCCGACGCCTGCGCCGGTACGGTCGGCTTCTGCTCGGTGTCACTCACCGACGGTCACCTCCTTGCGGCGGTCCTTGAACTCCGCCGCTCGTCGCCGGTTCGGGATCAGACCCTCCGGCCGGAAGATCATCATCAGCACGAGCACCAGACCGAAGAAGAGGAAGCGGTACTCGTACAGCTCGACGCCGAGCAACTCGATGCCCCGGAACCGCTCGATCATGTACGCCACCAGGCCGCCACCGACGATCGCCCCGACGATGTTGCCGGAACCACCGAAGATCACCGCAGCCAGGATGATGATCGAGTTGAGCAGTTCGAAGTTCTGCGAGTTGACGAAGTTCTGCTTACCGGCGAAGAGCGCACCGGCCAGACCGGCGATCGCCGCACCCGCCGCGAACGCCCACAGCTTGAACTTGAACGTCGGCACGCCCATCAGCTGCGCGGCGTCCTCGTCCTCCCGGATCGACACCCAGGCCCGGCCCACCCGGCTGTTGGTCAGGTTCCGCACCCCGAGCACCACCAGGATGATCAGCGTCAGCACCAGCCAGTAGTACGGCCGGGCGTCGAGCACCCCGAAGAAAGGACGGCCGTCGGCGTACTTACCCGGCGGGTGCGGGATCTGATTGAAGCCCCGCTGCCCCTTCAGGAACTCCGAACTGACCGCGGCGATCCGGATCATCTCCGCGAAACCCAACGTCACGATCGCCAGGTAGTCACCCCGCAACCGCAGGGTGGGCGTACCGAGCATCACCCCGGAGACCATGGTCAGACCGATCGCCACCGGCACCACCAGCAGCCACGGCCAGAGCGTCTTCAGGTCACTACTCGGCGAGGTCAGCACCGCCACCGTGTACGCACCGACCGCGAAGAACCCGAAGTAGCCCAGGTCCAGCAGACCGGCGAACCCGACCACGATGTTCAGCCCCACCGCCAGCAGGACGTAGATCGAGACGGTGAAGAGCACCTGCGTGAAGTTCGAACCCGTGGTCGGGATCGGACCCAGGTACTGGTAGAAGCCCGGGTTGGGCAGGGCGTAGAAGAACGCGATCACCGCCGCCAGCGTGGCCCAGCGCACCCAACGCGGCGCACCCCGCCAACGTTCGCCGGCCGCCTGCCGGCTGTCGCGTACCTTGTCCACGATGCTCGTCATGCCCGCGCCCTCCCCAGTGACTCGCCGAGCAGACCGGTGGGACGGAACATCAGCAGCACCACCAGGACCGCGAACGCCGCCGCGTCCTTCCACTGGCTGCCGAACAGACCCGAGGCGTAGTTCTCCACCACACCCAGCAGCAGGCCACCCACCAAGGCGCCCCGCAGGTTGCCGATACCGCCGAGCACCGCAGCGGTGAACGCCTTCAACCCGAGCAGAAAACCGACGCTGTAGGTCAACGTGCCGATCCGCACGTCGTAGAGCAGACCCGCCACCCCGGCCATCGCCCCACCGGCGATGAAGACCATCAGGATGATGCGGTCCTTGTTCACACCCATCAGCGCGGCGGTGTTGGCGTCCTGGGCCACCGCCCGGATGCCCCGGCCGACCCGGCTGCGGTTGATGAAGACGTCCAACGCGATCATCATCACCAGCGCGGCGCCGATGGTGAGCAACTGCACCGAGTCGATCGGTACCCCGAAGATACTGAACAACGGCTTGGTGCTGACCAGGCTCGGCGCACCCTGCGGCAGCCGGCGGGTCCAGATACCGAACGCCTCGGAGATGACGATCGAGGCACCGATCGCCGTGATCAGGAACGCCAGCGGCGGGGCATTGCGCTTACGCAGCGGCCGGTAGGCCACCCGTTCGATCACCGTGGCGGTACCCGCCGACGCGATGGCGGCGACGAGCATCGCCACCAGCAGGTAGAACAGGATCGAACCGATCCCGGCGACCTGCGAATTCTGGTCGAGGCCAAATCCGTTCCACGTCCACAACGCGGCGAAGGCACCGGCGATGAAGACCTCGGAGTGGGCGAAGTTGATGAGTCTCAGCACGCCGTAGACCAGCGTGTAGCCAAGCGCGACCAGGGCGTAGATGGCGCCCTGCGTCAGGCCGGTCGTGGTGAGTTCCCCGAAATTGGAGAACAGTCCGTCGAAGTCCAAGGGAGGGATACTCCATCAGGTCTGGAAACAAATCGGGTGCAGCCGGGAGCGCGAGCTTCCCGGCCGCACCCGCGATCACATCTGAACCGCTGTAGCAGCAGCAGCCGTCAGGACTTCGGGACCTCCTGGTCCGGAACGACCTTGCCGCCCTGGACCTTGAACGCCCAGACCTTGACCTGCGCCGGGTCGAGCTCGCCGCCCTGGACGAACTTGTAGGACGCCGCGACACCCTCGCCGCTGTAGCCCTTCACGAACTCCAGCAGCGCCGGACGGGTGGTCTTGCCGGCCTTGATCCCGGCGAGCAGGATGTTCGCCGCGTCGTAGGCGGTGTCGCTGTAGGTACCCGGGTCGGTGCCGTTGAGCGCCTTGTACTCCTGGACGAAGGTGCCCCGCGCCTCAGCAGCCGGCGCGCACGGGCAGGTCAGGATGGTGCCCTCGGCAGCCGCCGCACCAGCGGAGGTGATGTACGCGGCGTCGTTGACACCGTCACCGGCGACCAGCGGCGCGGTGACCCCGGCAGCGGTGAGCTGCTTACGGATCAGACCGGCCTCCTGGTAGTAACCACCGTAGAAGACCGCCTGGGCGCCGGAGGCCTTGACCTTGGTCACCACGGCGGAGAACTCGGTCTGCTTGCCCTCGCCCTGGACCTTGTCCGAGCCAACGACCGCGGCACCGAGAACCTTCTTGACCTCGTCGGCCAGACCCGCGCCGTACGCGGACTGGTCGTCGATGACGTAGACCTTCTCGGCCTTCAGCACGTTCTTGATGTAGTTACCGGCCGCCGGGCCCTGGCTGAAGTCGTTGCCGACCGCCCGGAAGAAGGTCTTCCAACCCTGCTCGGCGAGGCTCGGACGGGTTGCGGAGGGGGTGATGGTGACCAGGCCGGCTTCGTTGAACAGCGGGCCGGCCGCCTCCGACTCACCCGAGTAGGCCGGGCCGACGATGCCGAGGATCTTGGTGTCGTCGATGGCCTTCTGGGCCAGACCAGGCGCCTGGTCCGGGCTGCCCTGCGAGTCCAGCGGGACCAGCTCGACCTTGCAGTCGGCGTTCTCCTTGTTGTACTTGTCGACCGCCAGCTTGACGCCGTTGTTCTCGTTGATACCCAGCGCGGCCGAGCTGCCGGTCAGCGCGCCGAAGAACGCGATCTTGTTGCCACAGGCGTCGCCACCGGACGCATCGCCGCCGTCACCGCTGGAGCACGCGGTGGCCCCACCGGCGACGAGCGCCATCATGGCCACGCCACCGAACACGCGTGCGAGCTTCTGCCTCAAGGCCGAACCCTCCTCCGTCCAATGGTCCGAACCACCCGCTGCCAATTGGCCATTGCGGGGCGGGCGAACCAGACCGTCGTCGCCGGTCTGGGGCCGGACGTTATCCCAATCACGGGGGGTGAGGAAGACCCGGAAGAGTGGGTTGACCGAACCGTTACACGCCGCAGTGGCTTGGAAACATCTGCTGTAAGAACCACAGTCCCAGCCACCTCTATGGGCCCCCGGAACACCATTCCAACGAGCCCCGCGGCGCTCAACCGGACTCCGCCGGCAACACCGCCCACCAGACACCGGACCGCCCGCCGTCATCGACGACGACCACCAGACGACCCGCGGAAACCGCCACCGCGACCGCCTTGTCACCCCCGGCCGGCACCGATGCACCCGGACCCGTCATTGGGCGCCAGGACCCACCGGTGTCCCCGGAGACCCAAAACGAGTGGCCCGCACCGTCGACCGTCACCGCGACCAACCGGCCGTCACCGGCCGCCAGTCCACTCACCGTCGGCACCACTGTCCCCGACGCGCTACCGAACCGGGCCGCCACCCGCCAACCCGCACCGTCCGGCCGCCAGGCCGCGAAACCCGTACCGGCCGGACCGACCGCCACCGGCGTCGTCCCCACCATGGTCACCCGCCGGGGCTGCCCCGGCTCGTCCGCGCCGGCCACCGGCACCCGCTGCCAGGCCCGACCGTCCGCCGAGGTCCAGACCAACGGCGACAAGGTGGTACGCCCCGGCACCAGCAGCCCGCCGACCGCCAGCCAGCCTGCGGGGGTGGCCACCACGTCGTACGCCGTCGTCCGTCCCCGGGCGTCCCCGGCCAACTCCGGCGCGCCCTCGATCAACTCGAACCGGACACCGTCCGTCGACACCCAGGCGGCGGCACCGTCCCGTCGGGCACCCACGATCAGCCACCCGGCCGTGCCACCCGCCACCCGGGCCACGTTCACCGCGTTCGGGCCGCCGTACAACTCGAACGGGGCGGCCATTTCCACCAGCCGCCCGCCGGCCAGATGCCAGTTACTGGTGCGGGGGTTACCGTGCGCCCCACCGTTCTTCGCGCCGAGCACCGCCAGCCGGTCGTCCCGGCAACCGGCGGCGTAGAGCACGTTCTGCTCGCCGTAGTAGGTCACCGGAGCCACCGGAACCGACGTCCAGGTGACGCCGTCCGGGCTCGTCCAGGCAGCCGGTCGGGTCTGGTCGGCACCGGCGTCCGAGCCGCCGACCACGTACCACCGGCCGGCGCAGGCGACCACGTCCCGTACCAGCAGCCGACCGGCCGGACCCGGCGGCGCCGGCAGCACCGCCGACTGCCAGGGCACCTCGACCGGTCGCGGTGGTGGCGGGCCGCCGGACTCCGCCCGGCACGCCACGCTCCCCAGCAGTACGACGACGACGCCGATGACCACCAGCACAGGCCGTGGAAGCATAGACCTGATCCTATAGATCAGGACGGGTCAGGGACCATCCCGACATGCCGGGCCCGCCACCGGCGGCGGGGCCGGCCCGCGCTCAGGACGCCGGCTGCTGCGCCGCCTCGCCGCCCGAGGTCTCGGCCAGGATCCGGTCGGCGACCTCCTTCATGGTCATCCGGTGGTCCATCGCGGTGCGCTGGATCCACTTGAAGGCCTGCGGCTCGGTCATGCCGTACGTGGTCATCAGCGCGCCCTTGGCCCGCTCCACCGCCTTGCGGATCTCCAGCCGGTCGGTCAGCCCGGCGACCTCGGCCTCCAGCGCGCTCAGCTCCGAGTAGCGGGACAGCGCGATCTCGATCGCCGGCACCAGGTCGCTCTTCTGGAACGGCTTCACCAGGAAGGCCATCGCACCGGCCGCCCGGGCCCGCTCCACCAGGTCCCGCTGACTGAACGCGGTGAGGATGATCACCGGCGCGATCCGGGCACCGGCGATCCGCTCGGCGGCAGCCAGGCCGTCCATGATCGGCATCTTGATGTCGAGGATGACCAGGTCCGGCTTCAGGTCCTCGGCGAGCCGGACCGCGGTTTCGCCGTCGGCGGCCTCACCTACCACCTCGTAGCCCTCTTCGGTGAGCATCTCGGCCAGGTCCAGCCGGATCAGCGCCTCGTCCTCGGCGATCAGTACCCGTCTACGCGCGGCATCCGTCTGCGTCTCGGCCACGAGCCCTACCCCCACCGTTTTCTGATCCCTGGACTGCTACCACCCATGTTCCCGCAGAAGCGTAGTCCGGTACAGTTGGGCCCACCGGCCGGGATGGTGGAACGGCATACACGGATGTCTCAAAAGCATCTGCCCGAAAGGGCTTGCGGGTTCGAATCCCGCTCCCGGCACAACTGTCGTACGTGTGTTCGATTATTGCGGGATGCATCCCGCTGAACTCCGGACGCGTGCGCGTCATCAGTACCTCGCCGGCAGCACCATCGCTGAGGTAGCGCGCCAGCACGGATTGCCCTACCCCACAGTGTGGCACTGGTGCCGTGATCGGCCACAACCGGCGGTCAATGGCACCGCACTACGGTGTTTCCGGTGCCGCCCTGGCCTGGACGGCCCCGAGGACCCGACGGCCTATGCCTATCTGCTCGGCCTCTATCTCGGCGACGGTCACCTGACCACCTCAGCACGGGTGCCTGTGCTGCGCATCGCGTGCAGCGACGCCTGGCCCGACCTGATCGATCTCTGCGAGGCGGCGATGCGCGCCACGCTCGCCGCCTCCGTGCAGCGCGTCCAACAGCCGGGCTGTGTGAGCGTGCAGAGCTACGGGACGCACTGGCCCTGCCTGCTGCCGCAGCACGGCCCTGGCAAGAAGCACGAGCGCCCCATCGTGCTCGCCGGCTGGCAGCGGCAGATCGTCGCCGCGCACCCGGGGCACTTCCTGCGCGGGCTCTTCCACTCCGACGGCGCGCGCTTCGCTAACCCGGTGCGCCGTAACCAGCGGATTTACGTCTACCCGCGGTACATGTTCAGCAACCGGTCGGCCGACATCATGCGGCTCTGCCAGTGGGCGCTGGACCTGCTCGGGATCGCCTGGCGGATGAATCGGCCGAACTCGCTGTCGGTGGCGCGGCGGGACGCGGTGGCGGCGTTGGACCGCCATGTCGGTCCGAAATCCTGACCGGCGGTGCGCCGGCCGGGCGGATCTCCCGGGCCGACCGGCGCACCGGTTCCGTCCGGCTGCCTGACCGCGCACGTGTGCGACCCCTCGGCTGCTGTGGGTTTGGGCCTGGTCCAGGGGTTGGCGGGTCGCCGTATCGTCGGGCCATGTCTGATCTTGATGCGGTTGTGCGGGGCCTGATGCGCGACGTCGGGTCCGCGCTGCGGCCGTTGGGCTTTCGCGGTTCGGGTGGGTTGTGGCGGCTGGTCACGACCGGGGGCGTCGCCGTGGTCGAGAAGCAGGGGTCGCGGGGTTCGACCTGGGACGCGAAGCTGTTCTACCTGAACACGGCCGTGGTGCCGACGGCGTGGTGGGAGTGGGAGAAGGGGTCCGCCGGCCGGATCGACAAGGCGGGCGGGGCCGACGGGATCCGCGTCCTCGAAGGCCGGGTGGAGTGCACCGATCCCGGCCATGCCGATAGCGGGTACGCCGACCGGTGGCGGGTGACGGCGGGCACCGACGTTGACCGGCTGCGCGCTGATCTTCTCGCTGGTGTGGCACGGTCGGCCGGCCGGTTGGTGGAGCTGCTGGCACCGGGCCGCTACCTCGATGAGCTGCTGGCCCTGCCGGACAAGCAGGTGGGTCACTGGCAGGCGCTGGTGGTGCTGCTCGCCGAGCGCGGACCGTCGGCGGATCTGGACGCCGCGTATGTCGGGCTGCGCGACGCCTTCGCCGACCGGCCGCGGGCGGCTGGACATGTCGAGCGGCTCATCGGCTGGGCGCAGGCCCGGGCCTCTGGCTGACCGGGCAGGGACCCCCGGGCCTGCACGTCGTCCCGAAGTCCTGACCCGGGGCCCGACGGTCGGAGGTCCCGTCCCGACCGTCGGACCTCCGGCGCCGTCAGCCGGTGACGCTGGCGAGCGCCTGGGCCAGGTCGTCGCAGAGGTCCTCGGGGTCCTCCAGGCCGACGGAGATCCGGAGCAGGGCCGCGGCGGGTTTTGCGTCGCCGGCCACCGGGCGGTGGGTAAGTGACGCGGGGTGCTGGATGAGGGTGTCCACCCCACCGAGGCTGACGGCGTGGGTGATGAGCCGGCAGGCTCCGGCCACGGCTTCGGCGGCCGGGGCTCCGCCGCGTAACTCGAAGGCGAGCAGGCTGCCGGTGCCGGACATCTGGCGGCCGACCAGGCCGTGCGGGTCGGTGCTGCCGGGATGGTGGACGGCGGTGACGGCGGGGTGGGCGGCGAGCCAGGCGGCGATCTTCTGGGCGCCGGCCTGTTGCGCGCGGACCCGGACGGGGAGGGTCTGGAGTCCCCGGTGCAGCAGGTAGCCGCCGAGCGGGTGGAGGATCGCACCGGTGAGGGCGCGGACCTGGCGTAGCCGGGTGGCCCAGGGTTCGTCGCAGGCCACGACTCCGGCGAGGACGTCGCCGTGTCCGCCGATGCTCTTGGTGGCGCTGTGCAGCACGAGGGCCGCTCCGTGCCGGGCGGGTTGCTGGAGGACGGGGGTGGCGACGGTGTTGTCGACCAGCAGGGGTACGTCGCCGGCGGCGGTGGCGAGGGCGGCGATGTCGACGAGGTCGAGCGTGGGGTTGGCGGGGGTCTCGACGATGACCAGTGCGGTGTCCGGGCGTACCGCGTGGGCGACCTGGTCGGCGTGGGCCCAGGTGACCTCGGTACCGAGGAGTCCGGTGGCGAGGACGTGGTCGGTGCCGCCGTAGAGGGGTCGGACGGCGACGATGTGCCGCTGCCCGTCGCGGGTGGCGGCGAGCAGGGTGGCGGTGAGGGCGGCCATGCCGCTGGCGAAGGCGACGGCGGCACCGGTGTGTTCGAGTTCGGCGAGGGCGGTCTCGAAGCGGGCGACCGTGGGGTTCCAGAGGCGCTGGTAGACGGGGGTGTGTCCGGGCGAGAGGGGGCCGCCGGTGGCGAGGAGTTCGTAGGCGTCGCCGCCGGCGTCGACCGAGGGCAGGGGGTTGGTGGTGGAGAGGTCGATCGGTGGCACGTGTACGCCGAGGGCGGCAAGGTCGTCGCGGCCGGCGTGCACGGCCCGGGTGTCGGCGGTGGCCATGGGCGAAGCGTCGAACATCAGGGCAACGCAAAGCAACCGATCCGCATATAATTCTGCACTTTCCCCGAACTTGTAATTTTGTTCGAGAAAGGCGGTGCTGCGTGCCTACCGCGCCGAATGATGTACGGCCCTTCGCCCAGCTCGACGAGACGGACCGGGCGATCCTGTCGGTCCTGGCGGCTGATGGCCGGATCCCGAACAATGCGCTGGCCGAGCGGGTGGGGGTGGCGCCGTCGACGTGTCTGGCCCGGGTGCGGGCGTTGCGGGAGAGCGGGGCGATCCGGGGATTCCACGCGGAGATCGATCCGGCGGCGCTGGGGGTGCCGTTGCAGGCACTGGTGTCGGTCCGGCTCGCCGCACACGCGCGGGACGCGGTGGACGCGTTCCGGGCCCGCTCGGTGCGGCTACCCGGGGTGGTGTCGGTGTTCCATGTGGCCGGCGCGGAGGATTACGTGCTGCATGTGCGGGCGGCGTCCGGGGACGCGCTGCGGGACTTCGTGCTGGATCACCTGGCGGTGGATCCGGTGGTGCAGCACACCCAGACGTCGTTGATCTTCGAGCAGGCCCGGGGCCGGGGCTGAGGCGTTGGGAAGCCCCGGGGCCGGGGCTGCGGCGTTGGGAAGCCCCGGGGCCGGGGCTGCGGCGTTGGGGAGGACCGGGGCCGCCCCCGGCGCTGTCCCGGCCGGGTGAGGTTCCCGACTGTCCGGCCGAATCGGAACAATCCCGCGCCCGGACGGGTTGACCAGGCGCGTGACCGACGTACCGCTCTCCGTTCTTGATCTTGCTCCGGTCGCGGCCGGCACCTCCGCCGGTGCGGCCCTGCGGCACACCACTGAGCTGGCCCGGCGGACCGAGGAGCTGGGCTTCCACCGGTTCTGGGTGGCCGAGCACCACAACATGCCGGCGATCGCCAGTTCCGCACCGGCGGTGCTGATCGCCCACCTGGCCGCGCACACCGCGACGATCCGACTGGGTTCGGGTGGGGTGATGCTGCCCAACCACGCGCCGCTGGTGGTGGCCGAGCAGTTCGGCACCCTGGCCGCCCTGCATCCGGGCCGGATCGACCTGGGTATCGGGCGGGCGCCCGGTACCGACCAGATGACCGCCCTGGCGCTGCGGCGCACCCGGCAGGGGCTCTCGGCGGAGGACTTCCCGCGCGAACTGGCGGACCTGATGAACTACTTCACCGGCACGGACCCGGGGCCGATCGTGGCCACCCCCGGTCGGGGCGACATGCCGGCGGTCTGGCTGCTCGGGTCCAGTGGTTTCAGTGCCCAGCTCGCCGGACTGCTCGGGCTGCCGTTCTCGTTCGCGCACCACTTCAGCGCGGCCAACACGCTGCCCGCGCTGGCGCTCTACCGGCAGCACTTCCGCCCGTCGGAGTGGCTGTCCGAGCCGTACGCGATGGTGGCGGTGAACGTGGTGTGCGCGGAGACCGACGAGCGGGCGGAGTGGCTGGCCGGGCCGGCGGGGTTGTCGTTCCTGAAGCTACGTGCGGGCCGGCCGGAGCCGCTGGTGTCACCGGAGGAGGCGGCGGCGTATCCGTACACCGACCTGGAGCGCGAGTTCGTGCTCCAACGGCGCCAGGGTCAGGCCATGGGGTCGCCGGAGACGGTGCACCGCCAGTTGACCGAACTGCGCGAGCGGACCGGGGCGGACGAGGTGATGCTCACCACGATGGTCTACGACATCGCCGACCGGGTGCGCTCGTTCGAGCTGGTCGCGGAGCGATTCGGGCTACCGACCGGGGCATGACGACGGCCGTCCGGGCGGCGAAACACCAGCTTCATACTGGCGACACCTGCCCGCCGTACACGGCCTCTAACGTTGTTTCCGGTGGTGGTACGACATCCGTCGGTCAGGGACGGGTCGCGGATGTCGCGGTGTGGTGCACCGGTCCGGTCGGGTGATTCACCGGACCGGACCGGTGCCATCTCTGGTTCCCGGTCTGCCCGGGCAGGGGTCAACGCGCCCGGGGCCGCCGGTTCACCGCAGGTAGATGTTCGGCGTGGGCGGGGTGGCCATGCCGTCGCCGATGTGGAAGCCCGGGTGCGGGGGCTGGTTGTAGGCGGTGTTCTGCCAGGCGATGGCGACCCGGTACTGCGGGTCGTGCAGCAGGGTGTGGATCCGGGTGCCGGTCGGCGTCGGGGTGGACTTGGTGCCGTTGTTGGCGGACACGCTGCTGCCGGTGAGCAGCCGGGTGTCGCCGCTGGTGCCGTACTTGCCGATCCGGGTACCGTCCAGCAGCTCACGGGTGGTGTCGCCGTCCCACCAGGCGAGGAAGTTCGCCGAGGACGGGGTCCGGCCGACCAACGAGCCGCCGGTGTTGAACAGGTTGGTCATGGTGGTGCCGGCGCCCCAGAACTCGGCACCCGCGCTGCCGGCGTCGATGTCACCGGCGACGCCCCGGCCCGGCCCCTCCGCCCCACCGTTGTTGGGTCGCTGCCAGATGACCTGCCCGGTCCGGGCGTCGTGCACGTCGGCGACGGAGAGGTTGTGGTTGCCCTGCCCGTACGCGGCACTGCTGCCGGAGTTGTTGGAGTCGAAGGTCCACCGCTTGGTCAGGGTGCCGTTGCGGAAGTCCCAGGCGGCGACGACCGCACGGGTGTAGTAGCCCCGCGCCATGATCAGTGACGGGCGTTCCCCGTCCAGGTAGGCGGTGGCGGCCAGGAACCGGTCCACCCGGTTGCCGTAGCTGTCGCCCCAGGAGGAGACGGTGCCCCGGGGCGGGTCGTAGTTGACGGTGGAGAGCACCGCGCCGCTCCGGCCGTCGAACATGGTCAGGTACTCCGGACCGGCCAGGATGTAGCCGGAGGAGTTGCGGTGGTCGGCCGAGGACGAGCCGATGGTCTGACCGGTACCGGACCGGGTGCCGTCGGCGGTCTTCATCGCCACCTCGGCGTCCCCGTCGCCGTCGTAGTCGTACACCTGGAACTGGGTGTAGTGCGCCCCGGCCCGGATGTTGCGACCCAGGTCGATCCGCCACAGCCGGGTACCGGTCAGCGTGTAGGCGTCGACGTAGACGTTGCCGGTGTACCCGCGAGGGGTACGCCGCAGCGGTGTCGACAACCGGCCGGACGGCCGGGATGACCTGGTGGTCCCCACGCACCGACGATGCTATGGCAAGCGCTTTCCGAGGGCAACGAAACCGGACGTTGCCGCATCGCCCTTGCCCGGCACCGGATTCCTTGATCGACTCATCACATGGCAGAGGCACCGCACATGGACCCGGACGAGTTCCGCCGCCACGGCCACGCGATGGTGGACTGGATCGCCGACTACTGGTCGACCGTCGCCCAACGGCCGATCACCTCGCAGGACCCGCCGGGCGCGGTCGCCGCCCGGTTGCCGCTCGCCGCGCCCGAGCGGGGCGAGGAGTTCCCGGCGATCCTCGCCGACCTGGACAAGGTGGTCGTCCCCGGCCTGACCCACTGGCAGCACCCGAACTTCTACGGGTACTTCCCCGCCAACGTCTCCGGCCCGAGCGTGCTGGCCGACCTGCTCAGTTCCGGCCTCGGCGTGCAGGGCATGCTCTGGGCGACCAGCCCGGCCTGCACCGAGGTGGAGACGGTGATGATGGACTGGCTGGCCGGTCTGCTCGACCTGCCGGAGCGGTTCCGTTCCACCGGTACGGGTGGCGGGGTGATCCAGGATTCCGCGTCCTCGGCGACCCTGGTCGCCACCCTGACGGCGCTGCACCGGGCCAGCGGCGGCGAGTGGCGGGCCAGCGGCGTCCAGCGCCGTTACCGGGCGTACACGTCCACCCAGGGGCACTCCTCCATCGAGAAGGCCGCCCGGATTGCCGGACTGGGCGCGGACGGCGTACGGCCGGTAGAGGTGGACCCGGAGACGTTCGGTATGCGGCCGGACGCGCTGCGGGCCGCGATCGAGGCGGACCTGGCCGCCGGGGACGTACCGGCGATCGTGGTGGCGACCATCGGCACCACCTCGACCACGGCGATCGACCCACTGCCGGAGATCGGGGCGATCTGCGCCGAGTACGGCATCTGGCTGCACGTCGACGCGGCCTTTGCCGGGGCCGCCGCGGTCTGCCCCGAGCTGCGCTGGACGCACGCCGGGTTGGAGTACGCGGACTCCTACTGCTTCGACCCGCACAAGTGGCTGCTCACCGGCTTCGACTGCGACGCGTTCTGGGTGGCCGACCGGGCGGGTCTGGTGGAGGCGCTGACCGTGATGCCGGAGTACCTGCGCAACGCGGCCACCGGATCAGGTGCGGTCATCGACTACCGGGACTGGCAGGTGTCTCTGGGACGGCGGTTCCGGGCGCTGAAGCTCTGGTTCGTGCTGCGCTGGTACGGCGCGGAGGGGCTGCGCGCGCACATCCGGTCCGGGGTCGCGCTGGCCGACCGGCTCGCCGGGCTGGTACGCGCCGACGACCGCTTCGAACTCGTCGCCCCGCACCCGTTCTCGCTGGTCTGCTTCCGGTTGCGGGCCGGCGACGAGCCGAGCACGGAGCTGCTGGAACGGGTGAACGCCACCGGTCGGGCCTATCTGACCCACACCCGGGTCGGTGGCCGGTACACGCTGCGGATGGCGATCGGCGCCCCGCAGACCACGGAGGCGCACGTGCTGCGGACCTGGCAGCTGATCAGCGAGACCGCGACCGCCCTGGTGGGTCAGGGTCCGACCGCCCCGGCCCATCCATAGTGCACCAGGGCGTCTGCCGCGGCCACGGCTGACGGTGGGCGCCCGGGTCGGTGGACGACCAGGGTCGGGACGCTGTCGAGCTGCTGGCGTCAACGGAGCAGCGCCCGGGCCGGCTCGGGCACCGGCGCCCCGACCAGGCACGGACGGCGCCCCCGGGCGGCCGCTCCACATGGCCGACGACGCGGTTGCCGTCGACGAACCGGTGCTGGCCAACGACCCGGTGCTGGCCGATTACCTGGTTGTGGCCGGGCTCGTCCGGCCGGTCCGGCGACCGCATGCACCACCGACGCAGGCGTGGACGGAGCAGCTCGACAGGGCGACCTGAACCTACCGGAGCCCGGGCCGAACCGGGTGGCGCCGGTGCACGACACCCTGCCCGCGCAGTGCCCGACCGGGAACGGCCCGGAACCGGGTCAGCGGGAGCCGGCGGGGACCTCCGGCGCCCCGGCCGGGACGTCGGCGGCCAGCAGTCCGTCGGCGGTGGTGTCGGTTCGGGTATCCCCGGCTGCCGCAGCGGCGGCGACGGCCCGCGCCCGGCGGGTGCGGCGCAGCGCCCGGACGGCGAACACCAGGGCGACCACCCAGCCGACCGCGAGCAACCCGTACCCGACCAGGCTGACCGGCCCGGCCACCTCGGCGGTGCGGAACAGGGTGCGGGCGTTGGTCAGCACGATGACCCCGCCGATGGTGGCGCCGAGCAGTTGGGCCGGGACGATCCGGACCAGCCAGGCCGCGACGGGAGCGGCGATCAGGCCACCGATCAGCAGCGCGGCCACCGTCGGCAGCAGGAAGCCCTCGCTACCCAGGCCGATGAGGAAGCCGATACTGGCCGCACCGGCGACGACGAACTCGGCGGTGTCCACCGATCCGATCACCTTGCGTGGCTCCATCCGACCGGACACCAGCAGTGCCGGGGTGGCGACCGGCCCCCACCCGCCACCGCCGGTGGCGTCGACGAAGCCGGCGACCAGCCCGAGTGGGGAGAGGAACCGGGCCCGTAGCGGACCGGCCACGCGGGCGGCGCGCAACGGGCGCGAGAAGCGGATCAGCAGGTACGTGCCGAGGGTGAACAGGATGCCGGCCATCCAGGGTGCGGCGGCGGCGGTCGAGATGGAGCTGAGGAAGGTGGCCCCGGCGAAGGCGCCCACGGCCCCGGGCACGGCGATCCGGGCAACCACCCGCCAGTCGACGTTGCCGAAGCGCCAGTGGGCGAACCCGGCGGCGAGCGTGGTGCCGATCTCGGCCAGGTGTACCGACGCCGACGCGGCGGCGGGTGCGACACCGACCAGCAGCAGCAGGGTCGACGAGGTCAACCCGTACGCCATCCCGAGTGCACCGTCGACGAGCTGTGCGATGAGCCCCACCACGGCGAGGATCAGCAGCTTACGCACGAGCGCCTCCAGACTTTTCGGCATCTCCTATCGACTTGGTCGAGAATGCGGCACGGACGGGCCGCCGGTCAAGCCCTACCGTGTGACGGGATGCCGACCGTCGCCGGACGGCGGAGTGCCTCAGGTCCAGGCGCGGGGATCGGCGACGAGTTCGCGTACCTGCTCGGGCAACTGGCCGGCGGCCACATCCGCGACGGTGACCAGCTCCAGGATCTGCCGCTCACTGGCCCGCAGGGCGATCCACACCTCCTGGAGGGCCCGGGCCGCGCCGGCGTACCCCAGATCCTCCGGGCGCTGCCCCCGGACGTGGGCCAACGGCCCGTCGATCACCCGGATCACCTCGGCCAGGGAGATCTCCCCGGCCGGGCGGGCCAGCCAGTATCCGCCCTCCGGACCCCGCTGGGCGTGCACGATTCCGCCCCGCCGCAACTGGAGCAGGATGCTCTCCAGGAACTTCGGCGGGATCGCCTGGGCGCGGGCGATCTGCTCGGCGGTGAGGGGCCGGGACCGGCCGAGGTTGTCGGGGTCAGCGACCGCCGCGAGCTCGGCGGTCGCTCGCAGCGCGTAGTCGACCCGGGCGGAGAGACGCATGCCGGCTAGGGTATCCGCCCTCGTCAGCCGGCCGGTCGGCCGCCCCTCAGCCGATCGGCCAACCGGTGCCGGCTGCCATCGGCGGCGGAGTCGTGACACGATACCGGTGTCCTCGACCGGTGACCGGCTGCCCGGCACGGGTGTCGTGGAGCGGAATTCACCGGGTTGAATGGGGCGGCGATGCCGGACGTTGTGCCACTGGGCACCTACGACCCCCGGGCGACGGGTCCGTACCGCCTGGTCGGGCGACTCGGGGCCGGTGGCCAGGGTGTGGTCTACCTGGGCCTGGACGGCCAGGAGAACCGGGTCGCGGTCAAGATGATCAATGTTGACCTGCGCCACAACCCGAAGGCGAAGTCCCAGTTCGTCAAGGAGATCACCGCCGCCCGACGGGTTGCCTCGTTCTGTACCGCGCAGATCCTCTTCGCCGATTTGGACGCCGAACCGCCCTACGTGGTCAGCGAGTACATCGAGGGCCCGACGTTGCAGCGCCGGGTCCGCGACTCCGGCCCGATCTCCGGCAACGCGCTGCACCGGTTGGCCGTGGGCACGGCCGCCGCGCTCGCCGCGATCCATCTCTCCGACGTGGTCCACTGTGACCTGAAGCCGGACAATGTCATCCTCGGCGCCGACGGCCCCCGGGTGATCGACTTCGGGATCGCCCGGGCGCTCGACGTGACCGAGACACAGACCAGCCGGATCATGGGGACGGCACCCTACATGTCACCGGAGCGGTTCCGTGGCGAGCAGATCGGTCCGGCGGCCGACGTCTTCGCCTGGGCGGCCACCATCGCCTTCGCCGCGACCGGGCGACCGCCCTTCGGCACCAGCCCGGTCATGGCGGTGATGAACCGGGTACTGCACGAGCCACCCGACCTGGCCGGGCTCTCCGGCAGGCTCGCGGAGCTGGTCGACCGGTGCCTGGCGAAGGCCCCCGAGGCCCGCCCCCGGGCCCAGGAGGTGCTGATGCTGCTGCTCGGGTACGCCGGTGCCGACCTGGCGTCGTCACCGCCGATCGGCACCGTGTTGTCCGCGGCCGAGGAGGCGGTCACCATGGTGACCCCGTCCGCACCGGTCGAGCCGGTCCGGCCCGCCCCCCAGGCCCGGCCCGCCTCCCAGGCCCGGCCCGCCCCCCAGGCCCGGCCCGCTCCGGTGCCGGTCACCGCCGCCGGTCCGGTCCCGGGCCCGACTCGGTCGGACACCTGGCGTCGCCGCGCGGCCCGGCAGGCCGGCGACGCGTGGGGGATCTCGATGGCGATCTTCCTCGGCTCGGCCGGCGGGGCCGTGGGTTACGTGGCCTCCACGACGGTCAGCACCGCGGCACTGGTGGGCACGGCATCCTTCGCCGTGGTCTACAGTGTCCGCCTGCTGGTCGCCACGACCTTGACCGCCGGCACCGGTCCGGAGGACGGTGGACCGGATGCGGACACCAGTCACAATGGGCCAGCAGACGAAGGTCGGGCGACACTCCGCTCCTGACCCGGCCGACCACTCTGGAGGATCCGATGGTTTCCGGTCGACCTACCGCGCGCCCCTGGCTGCCGTACACCGTCGCCGTGCTCGCCGGACTCGCGGTGATCGCCGCGGCCTACCTGGTCGTCCGGCCGACCCCCGGCGCGGACCGGACGGACTGCGTGACGCTGGAGGTGAATTCCTCCACCGAGAAGAGCGACCTGCTGGCCAGCCTCGCCGAGCGGTACCACCGCAGTGACCGGCGGTTCGGTGGCCGGTGCGCCGCGATCACCGTGCGCGAGCTCACCTCGGGCACGGCGATGGAGGCGCTGGCCGAGGGATGGTCGACCAAGGTACCCGGGCTGCCGGTCCCGCAGGTGTGGCTGCCGACCTCGTCGTTGTGGGCCGGTCAGCTCAGGCTCCTCGACGAGAAGGCGGGCCGCGAGCCGCAGACGCCGGGCAAGTTCCCGTCGATCGCGAGCAGCCCACTGGTGATCGCCATGCCCCAGGAGAAGGGTGAGCTGATCCAGCAGCGCGGCCCGCTCGGCTGGGGCGAGATCCTCGGGCTCTCCGGCAGCAGCGGCTGGGCCGAGTACGGACGGCCGGAGTGGGGCCGGTTCACCTTCGGCAGGGACAACCCCAACACCTCGACCTCCGGGCTGGCCGCCACCCTTGCCATCTACTACGCGGCGGTCGACCGGTCCAACGACCTGACCGTCACCGACCTGACCCAGCCGGCGGTGACCCAGTTCGTCCGGCGGATCGAGGCGAACGTGTCGCACTACAGCGACGACGCGGTGGAACTGATCCGGGATCTCGCCGAGGCCGACGCCGGCGGCACGGCCAACAGCGACCTGAGCGCGGTCGTCATGCAGGAGGAGCTGGTTTACCTCTACAACGAGGGCCGGGTCAGCCCGGTCCCGGGGCAGAAGCCGAAGGTGCCGCTGGTCGCGATCCACCCGAAGGAGGGCACCTACAACCTCGACCACCCGTACGTGGTGCTCCCGTCGGCCAGCCCGGAGCAGCGCGCCGCCGCCGACGACTTCCTCGCCTTCCTTCAGGAGACCCCGCAGCAGCGCAGCTTCGCCGCCGAGGGCTTCCGCGACCACAAGGGCAACGCCTCTGCCGAGCTGCTCAGCACGGTGCGCTCCCAGACCACCGGATCGCTCAGCTACTTCTCCCCACCCGAGCCGCAGGTGGTGGCGGCGATGCTGAATAGCTGGCGGACGCTACGCAAGAAGGCCAACATCCTGTTCGCCGTCGACACCTCCGGCTCGATGAAGGCCACCATCGGGAACCGGACCCGGTTCCAGGTGGCGACCAACGCCGCAGCCAACGGGGTGAAACTGCTCAACAGCGAGGACCGGGTGGGCCTCTGGTCCTTCTCGTCGGAGACCACCCAGCGACCGAAGGCTCCGTACAGCCAGGAAATCAGGCTCGGCCCGTTCGACCAGAACGCCTTCAACCGCAAGCTCGCCGGCCTGCGGGTGGAGGGCAGCACCGCGCTGTACGCCACGGTGCGGGCCGCACACCGGCATGTGCTGGACAACTACGACCCGGACCGGATCAACGCGGTCGTGGTGCTCACCGACGGCCGCAACGAGTACGCGAAGGACACCAACCTGAACCGCCTGCTCGCCGACATCGCGTTGGACCCGGACCGCCCGGTCAAGGTCTTCTGCATCGCCTTCGACGAGCAGTCCGACTTCGAGACCCTGGACCGGATCGCCAAGGCGTCGGCCGGTAAGGCGTTCGACGCCCGCGACCCGGCGAAGATCGACGAGGCGTTCGTCAAACTGGTCAGCAGCTTCTGACCGGGCCGGCACGGTGCCCCGGCCGGCTGGCCGGGGCACGCCGGTCGCCGGTCAGCCGGCCGAGGTGCAGCCGACACCGGGTCAGCCGACGCGGGTCAGCCGCCCACCCGACGCAGCAGCCCCTCCTGCACCACGCTGGCGAGCTGCCGGCCGTCGGCGGTGAACATCCGACCGGTGGCCAGGCCACGGCCGCCGGACGCGGACGGGCTCCAGCAGTCGTAGAGGAACCACTCGTCGGCCCGGAACGGCCGGTGGAACCAGAGCGCGTGGTCCAGGCTCGCCCCGACCAGGCCGCCCGGTCCCCAGACCTCCCCGTGTACCGAGAGCACCGAGTCGAGCAGGGTCAGGTCGGAGGCGTACGTCAGGGCGCAGGCGTGCAGCAGCGGATCGTCGGGCAGCTTGCCGTCGATGCGCATCCAGACCCGCTGGTGCGGGTCGGCGGGCCGGTCACCGGGGCGTACCCAGCCCGGTTCCCCGACGTACCGGACGTCGATCGGGCGCGGAATGGTCGCCCAGATGCCGAGCCGCTCCGGGTAGCGGGAGAGCCGCTCGGTCATCGTGGGTACGTCGTCCGGGCCGGGTACGTCCAGCGGGGCCGGCGCCTGGTGGTCCAGCCCCTCCTCCTGCCGCTGGAACGAGGCCGACATGAAGAAGATCGGCTTGTCGTGCTGGAGGGCGACCGAACGGCGCACCGAGAACGACCGGCCGTCCCGGACGTTCTCCACCTGGTACTCGATCGGTTCGGCGGGGTCGCCGGGGCGGACGAAGTAGCCGTGCAGGGAGTGCACGGTGCGGGAGGCGTCGACGGTGCGGCCGGCGGCCACCAGGGCCTGACCGGCCACCTGGCCGCCGTACACCCGCTGCGAGCCGACCTGGGGGCTCATCCCCCGGAAGGTCATCTCGCCGGTCTGCGCGAGGTCCAGAACCTCCAGCAGCCCGTCGACGGCGGCCTGGCCGACGGCCACCTCCCGAGGGGTCACCGCAGCGCCCGCGCCGCCGCAGCGTCCACAAGCGAACCGAGCTGGTGCACCCGCAGCGTGTTGGTGGAGCCCGGCGTGCCGGGCGGGCTGCCCGCGACGATCACCACGTAGTCACCGGGGTTGGCCCGGCCCAGCCCGAGCAGTGCCTGGTCGACCTGACGGAACATGTCGTCGGTGTGCTGCACGAACGGCATCAGGAAGGTCTCCACGCCCCAGGAGAGGGCGAGCTGGTCACGCACCTCCGGTACCGGGGTGAAGGCCAGCAGCGGCAGGTCGCAGTGCAGCCGGGAGAGCCGCCGGACGGTGTCACCGGTCTGCGAGAACGCGACCAGGGCCTTCGCCCCGATGTTGCGGGCGATCGACGACGCGGCGGAGGTGAGGGCACCGCCGTGGGTACGCGGGTCGTGCTGGAGCCGGGGCACCCCGATCGAACCGGACTCGGTGGTGGTCACGATCTTGGCCATGGTGCTGACCGTGAGCACCGGGTACTTGCCGACGCTGGTCTCGCCGGAAAGCATCACGGCGTCCGCACCGTCGAGCACCGCGTTGGCCACGTCCGAGGCCTCGGCCCGGGTGGGACGGGAGTTCTCGATCATGGAGTCGAGCATCTGGGTGGCCACGATGACCGGCTTGGCGTTCTCCCGGCAGAGCTGCACCGCCCGCTTCTGCACCAGCGGCACCTGGTCCAGCGGAAGCTCCACACCCAGGTCACCACGGGCCACCATGACGCCGTCGAAGGCGGCGACGATGGCCTCAAGGTTGTCGACCGCCTCCGGCTTCTCGACCTTGGCCAGCACCGGCCGGTGTACGCCGGCCTCGGTCATGATGTTCCGGACGAGCTTGATGTCCTCCGCCGAACGGACGAAGGAGAGCGCGATCAGGTCCACCCCGAGACCGAGAGCAAAGCGCAGGTCCTCGGCGTCCTTCTCCGACAGGGCCGGGACACTGACCGCGACGTTGGGCAGCGAGATGCCCTTGTTGTTGGAGACCGGACCGCCCTCGGTGACCAGGCACCGGATGTCGTTGCCGTCGATCGAGCTGACCTCGACGGCGACCCGCCCGTCGTCGATCAGCAGCCGGTCACCCGGCTTCACCTCCTGCGGGAGCTTGCGGTAGGTGCAGGAGACCCGGTCCTTGGTGCCGAGGATGTCGTCCCCGGTGATCACCACCGAGTCGCCGGTACGCCAGTCGTGCGGCCCGTCGGCGAACCGGCCCAACCGGATCTTCGGCCCCTGCAGGTCGGCGAGGACGGCGACGGCGTGCCCGGTCGCCTGGGCCGCCTCCCGGACCAGGCGGTAGACCTGCTCGTGGTCGGCGTGGCTGCCGTGGCTGAAGTTGAGCCTCGCCACGTTCATACCGGCCTCGACGATCCCCCGGATCCGCTCCGGTGACGAGGTGGCGGGGCCAAGAGTGCAGACAATCTTCGCGCGGCGTGTCACGCCCATCAGGCTAGTCTCTCCCCCGGGCCGGGCTGCCGACCGACCCCTTGCGGAACTGCGAACAGTTGTCCAACGACGCGTGTGTCACGCGTGACCGGCGGGTGTCGCCACACCGGGACGTTGTCGGCGGGCGTCAGCGACCGCGCGTCGGGAATCGTACCGCTCGCGGTCACCCCGCCGCCCACCCGCACCGCCGACTCCGTCGGCTGCGGGGGCCTCACCCGGGCGGTCGACAGGTGACCACGCGAGGTGAACGCACGCCGACCGGTGGCCGGGTCCGCGGGGGTGCGGCGGGGGATCCTGGCGCCGGCCGGTCAGCCCGCCCGGGACGCGGGTTCCGCGACGTCGCGCCGGACACCGTCCGTCGCCGTCTCCCGGGCCGCCGGTACCGGGGACTCGCGGGGTGATCTGCGGAGAACGGCGCCCCAGGGGGTCCACGGCGCGGACAGCGCCACCGCGACGGCGTAACCGAGCGCGGCGGCCACCGGCAGCCACATCGGCAGCATGAGCCGGTCGTACTCGGTGGCCACGGGATGGGCGACCACCAGGGCCAACCCGGACAGGCCGGCGGCGGTCCAGAGCACGACGACCGGTCGGGCCCGCGCGACGAAGACCAACGCCGACAACCCGACGGCGACCAGCGGCAGCGGAGAACTGATCAGGTTCCGGCCGTACGCGGGCCAAAAGGTCAGGTTGCGCTGCACCAGGAAGCCGATCGGGTCGGCGGTGTCCGGCCGGGTGAAGTGCTTGGTGGCGAAGTCCTGGATGGTCTCGTTCAGCGACGGCAGGGCGAACAGGTGGCTGATCGCGTACCAGCCGGCCAGGGCGAGCAGTCCGACACCACCGGTGACGAGCGCCACCCGGCGGTTCCGCGGCCGGATCACCAGGGCCGTGGCAGCGACCACCACCAGCACCAGGGCCAGGGCCACCCCGTTGGCCGATTTGGCAAGGAACAGCCAGGTCAGTGCCGTCACGGTCAGCACGGGACCGGCACGCCAGTGACCCCGCCAGAGCAGGGTCACGCCCAGGATCACGCCCAGACAGCCGACCAGCATCGCCCCCTCGGCCAGCATCCGGGTGATCCAGAATCCGGACGGCAGCAGGTAGATCAGCACCGCGGCACCCACTCCGGCCGATCGGCGACCGAAGGCGAGCAGGACCGCCAGATAGGCGAGGATCCCGACGAGCACACCGAGCAGCATGGTGGCGAGCATCATGCCGCGCCACGCGCCGAGGAGCTTCACGAAGGGAGCGGCGAAGAGCGGATATCCGGGCCGGCTGTCGAAGATGGCGATGTAGCGCGGGGAGACGCCCCGCTGGGGATAGCCGTCCCGGCAGTAGCGCGGCGAGCCCTTCCGCCGCGCGGCCCGGTCGATGTCCCGGCACACCAGCTCGCTCGCCCGGGTCGAGGCGGCCGCCGGATCGGTACCGGCGAAGATCTGCGCCTGCCGGAGGTACCAGTACGCGTCTCCGGAGGCGGCGATTCGCCGGGGATCGTCGTACCGGGCCAGGAACAGCCCACCGCTCAGCACGGCCACCAGCAACAGCCAGGCCAGCTCGACCCGGGGTCGACGAGCCGGACGGGAAGCGCCGCTGAGCGCGGCAAACCTCTGCCCCTGGTCCGGCGATGGCGTCGGCGTCCCCCGCTCCGCTTCTCGCATGGCCGGACCATATCCCGGCAACCACCCGAGATCATGCCATTAAGGAATGGACACACCGCTGAGCGCTTGAACGCTGGTAAGCCACTTTCCGCCACGCGCTTGACGCCCAACTCCCTGCGGCGCTGCAACAGGCCCCGAGCACCTCCGACGACGAGCAGCAGTAATAAGATTCACCAATCTGGATGCCCCGCTCGCCGGCTGAGCCGGCACCCTGGGCGGCTGGCCGGCACCCCGCCGTCAGCCGCCCAGGGTCAGCTCGATGAACCCGCAGTACAGCACCGGCGCGCCGATGAACGTGACCAGGAAACCGAGGTAGCGGTAACGGGGCGGGGTGCCGACCACCAGCGGTGGCTGGCCGTACCGGCCGAGCAGCAGGTATCCGGCGAAGAACGCCAGGGTGGGCAGCCCGGCGAGGGTCCAGGCGAGCTGGGTGAAGGTGTCGATCGCACCCCACCGGTAGCCGAGGTCCAGCATCAGCATCAGCGGCGCGGTCGCCAGGAGGCAGCCGGCGTAGACGGCAAGCGCCCGCGCCAGCGGCGACAGGCCGGGCAGCAGCAGGGGCTGCTGGCCCAGCGCCTCGGTCCGGGCCAGCGCAGCCTCGGCGGCATCCGCCGCCTGACGGGCCCGGTCCAGCTCGGCGGCCGGGTCCAGCTCGGCCGGCGGCCGGGGCGCCGGCACCGTCGGGACCGGGCTGGTCGGCAACGCCAGCGTCGCCGATCCGTTCGGCAGTTCCGGGTACGCCGGCTGCGGCGCGGCCCCCGCCGGAGGCGGCCCGTCACCCGGTACGGCTGGCACCGGCTCCCCCGGCGTGCCGGCGGTGGCACGGGGCACCGCCGGTACCGCCGGTTCCCTGATCACCTGCCTCAGCTGGCGCAGCCGCACCTCCTGCCCGGCCAGCCGGTGCCCGAGCTGGTCGACCGCGCCCTGCAGGGCGGACCGCCGCCGGGTGTCGGCGGCGGCGTTGCGCTCCCCTGTCCGGCGCAGCTCGGACAGGTGCCGGGCCAGTGCCGCGTACTCCTCGAACGTGGACACCGTCTACCGCTCCTCGTCCAATTCGTAACCGGGACGGACGAACGGCACGATCAGCCGGGTCCGCTGGTCGTGCCGGTCCACCAGCAGCGCGCGGTTGGGCCGCGGCAGGTAGGCCAGGTCCGGCACCCCGAGGTGCAGGCCCAGCTCCGGGCCGGGGACGTTCAACGCCACCAGGCAGGCCAGGTCGTCCCGGTTCTGCGAGCCACCGAGGTCCTCGGCGAGCCGGCGCAGCCCACGCCACCAGCCGAGCAGGTGCACGCCGTACGCCGGCCCCTGGCGGAGTACCCCGCGCAGGTCGTCCAGACCGGAGCGGAACGCCTCGTCCCGCAGGCCGAGTACCCCACTGGCCGCGTCCATGCCGAACACCACGAGATAGGTGCGACCGGTCGGTGTCTCCGGGGGCGCGGCCAGGGTCCGCAACGCCTCCCGCAGCCCGGTGGCATCCAGCCGGGTCACCGGGTGACCGGCGGCGGTCAGTTCCCCGGCGCAGTCGTCGGCGATCTCGTCGGCCCCGGCGACCAGCGGGGCGAGCAGGAACCGGGCGTCCCCCGGGGTGTGCTGGCGGGCCACGCTGACCGTGGCCGCGTGCAGCACGTGCGCGCCGACCACCGAGGTACCGACCACGCCGACGTGCCGGCCCGGGGTGGCATCCAGCGCGAAGCAGGCCGAGGTGAGGTCGACGTCGACGGTCCGGCCGACCAGGGCCAGCGGCCGACGACCGCCTGGCCGCAGCCCGCGTACGGTCGGGTCGTCGTCGAGGTGGGCGAGTTCGTACCCCCGGAAGACCGCCGGCGCGGGTGCGGTGGCGGCCCGCGACTGCCACAGCTCGTGCCGGAGCAGGGCCATCTCGGCGGCGTGGGCGTGCGCGTCGGGGAACCGGACGACCGTGTTCGCACCGGCGATGCCGGCGGACCGGTTCACGATGGCCGAGCCGACCGGCAACCCGCCGGCGGTGTCGTTGAGCGGGTCGAGCACCCCTGACCCACCGGGCAACGCGACCCGCAGCGGGAACTGCCCGAAGATCGAGTCCGCCTTGCCGTAGAGCGCCTCGATGCCGGCCATGCTCTGGCTGGCCAGCACCAGGTGGATGCCGTAGGAACGGCCCTTGCGGGCCAGCTCCTCCAGCAGCGCGGCGGCTTCCCGGGCCACCGCGTCGTTGCCGGCGAAGAGCACGTGGAACTCGTCGACGACCGCCACCACGCGCGGCACCGGGGAGTCCCGGGGCAGGTCGGCGAGCTTGGTGACGCCGTGCCGTTTCAGGGCGGCGGCCCGCCGGTTCAGCTCCCGGCGCAGCTCGCGCAGCACCGCCACGCCGTACTCCCGGTCGGACTCGATGCCGACCGCACGGGCATGCGGGATCCACGACGGGTCCCGGCCGGTGGGAACGAACTCCGAGAAGCTGACCCCCTCCTTGAAGTCCAGCAGGTAGAGCGACAGCTCCTCCGGGGAGTACCGGGCGGCCAGCCCGTAGAGGACGTCGAGCAGAAAGACCGTCTTACCGGCGCCGGTGCGCCCGCCGACCAGCCAGTGCGGGGTGGCGTCGTCGAAGGCGAGGACGACCGGCTCCCGACCGGCCCGGCCGATGACGGTACGCAACCCGGTGGCCGAGGACTCCGCCCACCGCCGGTCGGGCAGCAGGTCGGTGACGTGCAGGGCGTTGCTGCGCCGGCTCGCCGCGGCCAGGTGCTCGGCGAGCGCGACGACGGTCCGTTCCGGCGGGTCGCCGTCGAGCTGTACCGGGGCGGCCAGGCCGGTGCCGTCGGTGCTGAACGGGTGCCCGGGCGGATCGCCGACGAAGGCGTACCAGTGGTCCAGCCGTACCCGGGTGGTGGCGCCCAGCGGCGGCGGGGCGACCGGGCCGGCCGGCGCGCCGGGATAGCCGGCGAGCAGGACACAGACCGCAGCGGCGGGTCCGGCGTGGGTGAGCGCGGCGAGCCGGTGCAGGTCCCGGCCCTGCGGGGCGGAGGCGGCGACCAGCAGCAGCAACTCGCTGCCAACAGCGGCCTGCTGCGCCGCCCGGGCGTGCCGCTCGGCCTCGTCGAGCGCCCCGTCCACCTCGTCGTCGTTGGTCGCCGGTGGGGCCAGCACCCCGGCGTCGACCAGCGGGCGCAGCGGGAGGAAGGTCGCGCCGAGCGCGGCGTGGTCGAGCGCGACCACGCGGACCGTGCCGGCCGGCGCCATGGCCAGCAGGCGCAGGGTCAGCGCCCGCAGCAGCGCCGCCACCCGGGGATCCCGGGCATCGGACTCGACAGCCAGGTGGTTGCCGCCGGCCAGCGGTACGACCGCGGGAAACCCGCCGTGCGGGCCGGTCGCCTCACCGAGCCGGACCGGTACCGGTGCCCGGGTCAGATCGAGGGCGCCGGGCGGCGGGGTGGCGATGGCGTCACCGAGGCGGGCCAACCGGTCGGCGACGTCGGCGGCGGCGTCCGGGGTGGTCGGCCCGGACGGTCCGGCCAGCAACCGGCGGACCGTGTCGAGATGCTCGCGGGCCTGCCGGTGGGCGGCGACCGCCTGCCCGTACGTCGTCGCGAGCCTGCCCACCCGTCCCCCAACCCTGCACTCACGCCCGGCGTAGTCAGCAGAACACTAACCGAAGCGCGGCGGCGGGCGGCCACCCCGGGCGGGATGTGTGCCGCCCCGTGCCGGTGTGCGGGGGTGGGG